>PMLV01000170.1 GCA_003160635.1 Acidimicrobiaceae bacterium
TCTCAGGTCATGCTGACAGAAAGGGTTGCGCAAATCGCATACTGGCGGCCCATATAGCGGCACCAACGGCAATGAGAATGAAGGTGACGACGGATTTGAATCCGTGGAGCGGCCAAAGTCGTCGCAACAGGACGGTTACGGCTACCAGGGTCGCCAGTCCCGAGCGGTTCCAGGCCAACTCGGTTCGTTCGCCCGCGAGACCGGAATCCCTCTCTCCAACTTCGTCCGTCATACCCGTAGCCGCATGGCTGTGCTCGTTACCGGGCGCCTAGGAGGGCCAACACAACGGCGATGACCGCCACTATTCCGATACCAATGGAGAGGACAAGGGGCATCGGTGAGCGAGGAAGTGGTTCGCCTCGGCGCATGGCCTGCTGGTTGGCCTTCCAGTGTCGGTAGCTCGTAAAGGCGACGAGAGCGCCCAGCGCGTTCATCGGCAGGCCGAGGATGCGCCGACCCCCGTCGACGTGGAACTCAGGCAAGAGTTGGGTGGCAGCGACACCCGTCGCGATGAGGGCGAGAGCCGTCCGATTCCAGGCCAAAAAGGTGCGCTCGTTGGCGTAGGTGAACCGAACGTCGGGTTCTTCCTCATCATTGGAGGGTTCGTTATTCATGCTCGGAACACCGATGACAGCCTAGTGAAAAATGCTGACCGGCAGGTCGATGTGCTGGTCGTTCAGGCGAAGGACGAGGAACGCTGTCTCGTTCCACGACACCGATGCGACCGTTGCCATCGAGTGCCTCGAGGCTGGGCCGAGATCATCTAGCACTCCGACGCCGGAGGTGGCGGGACACTCGATCTTTCGGCTGGACGAGGTTTGGAACGGTTGTGGAATCGGTTGGGTGGTGATCAACGAACTCCTGGAGCGGGTGTTAATGTCCTGGAGAAATCAAAATGGATGCTGCCGGGGGGTCGACGGAATGAAAACGTCTGCAGTACGGAACGCGCTCTCGGGGGGTCGCATCCTCAGTGCGATGGCCCTCGCGGCCGGCTTGACCTTGGCCACGGGCGCACTGAGCCAGCCGGCCTCCGCCGCCGCGAAGTCACCGGTAGTCGTCGGAGACCTCTGCAGCTGCACCGGTCCCGAGGCTTCGACCATTAGCCAGACCACTGCCGTCGTGCAGGCGTGGGCGTCGTCGATCAACGCCAAGGGCGGCCTCAACGGCCACAAGGTCCAGATCGTCGTGAAGGATGACGGCTACAACCCGGCCACCTCGTTGGCCGAGGCAGAAGCACTGGTCCAGCAGAACCACATCATCGCCCTTTTCGACAACAGCGATGAGGACCAAATCTGGGCGACCTACATGTTGAAGGCCAAGGTCCCCGTGCTCGGCGCCACCGAGAGCGAAGCCGGCTACAAGAACTCCGACTTCTTCCCGCCGGGTGCCACCTTCAACTTCGGCATCGGCGCCGCGGCCATCGCGGCCCAAAAGGCCGGCATCAAGAAGCAGGCCAACTTTTACTGCGTCGAGGTGGCGATCTGCCAGTCGGCCACGGTGCAAGCCAAGGCACTTCTGCCCAAAGTCGGGATAACCCAGGTCTACGCGGCTGGCATCGGCTTCGCGGCGCCCAACTACAGCGCACAATGCCTCGCGGCCAAGCAGGCCGGTGCGACCGCTCTGAGCGTGGGTGACGCCTCCGGGGTCGTCACCAAGGTGGCCCAGGACTGTGCGACCCAGGGCTACACACCCATAGAACTGGGCAACGACGGCACTGTGGCTATTGCCTGGCTCGGTATACCCGCCATGGAAGGCAACATCGACGTCCAGCCCGAAATTCCATGGTTCGTCCACAACGCGGCGACCAAACCGATGTACGACGCCCTGAACAAGTACGCCCCCAGCGTGATCACGGGCCCGAACTTCGGCGAAGTCGTCGTGCAGTCCTGGGCGGCCGGCAACGAACTCCAATTGGCGGCCGCTCACTTGGGTGCGCATCCGACCGCGGCGGACATCATTCGCGGTCTTTACGCGTTGCCCAAGGGCACCACGCTGAACGGGATCTCCCCTCCCATCTCCTTCACGAAGGGCAAGCCTTCTGCGCACCCGTGCTTCTACGAAATGGGCATCAAGCATGCAAAATTCGTGCAACTCAACGGGGGCAAACCATTCTGCACACCGAACTCGCTGTCCACTCCATAGCGTGCTTCGACGGTCGCCGGGCGACCCCCTGCCTGAGATCACCCTGCATCCGTGCCTGAGGGACAGTTGAATTACGGCGAAAAGCTTGCCGGCCAGAATGTGACCAGGATCCGTTGGGAAAGTCCCGACTCTCTGTAGGATTTTTCGATGGTGCGTCCTGAGGTCCCGCCCAGTGAGCCGAAAGCCGACTGGTATTGGCGGGCCCGAGCGATGTGGGAACCGGTGTTCTTCCCCGAGAGACGTTTTCGTAATCCGTGGGCAGATCACGAACTGGCAGCCGATGTCGCCCGGGTCCGAGAATGGCTCGATGCCAACCCGTGCCCCGACCCGTCGTTGAAGGATCACATTGACGCCATGCTGGCGGCATACGACGAGATGGCGGGGGCCACCGTGCAGCGCGTCACTGAGCTGCGAGAGGTCATCGGGGAGCACGCGGAGGTGATCGAAACCTGGGTGCAGTAGTTCGACCGGAATCGCATCGGCCCGATCTCTGTCTGGGGGTCGGCTCCGCTCGACCAGCAATGCCCCGAGGTGCGCGGGTCAAATGACGCAACGTATTCAGTGGTTCGCTCTACGGCTTCGGTTCCATCCGAGGAGCTAGGGCGATGCGTTGAGGATCGTGGAAATCCGGAGGTGGCTTTAAGTGCCCCCGACCGCTCGGGTAGGTCGGAGGCCGGTCGTCGGGGGGACTTGTTGGAACGGACGACCAATTTGGAATGTATGTCTCCCAGGTGGCCATTTCGGTTGCAGTTCGGTTGCAGGAGACAATCCCGTTCACCCGCTAACGGGACCACCGGATATCTACGAGGTGTCGATTCGGGCTTAGCGCCTTGTGGACTGCCGTTTCGAACAAGTCTCGGAGACGGTTTCGATGCTCAAACGATGGTGAGATGCCAGAATGGATGGTCACGTAGATCACGTCACCCCAACCTTTGTAGACGTCGAGGTCATGGAGAAGGTTGGCACCTTCATCGTGCAAGGCCTCAGACAGGTTCAACAACACGCGATCTTTCAGGTCGGCAGTCATCGACATCGATCGTATGACTGTCCCGGCCGTTCACCAGGGCCAAAGGTCCCATCGATCCACACGGCATTGCACCCGGGCGTGCCGGTGAGCACCTTGTACACGGCCCGTCAGGGCGGGCTCACGTAGCCGGCGAGAGTGGAGTCGTCGTGACCGGCGTCAGCCAGTATCTGGTCGGACCCGGTCTCGACGACGGAGAAGCCGGTGCGGTCGCCGTCCCCGTTCACCACGTCCGGGCCGGGCTGGCCGGGCGGGTCGTCGGTGACGATCGCCACGTGCACGGCCGACGGATCCGCCCCGAGCAAGAGGCCGTAGACCGCCACGTCGCCGGGTGCAGCCACGAATCCGCTCGTTGCCGGGTGCCACTCGCCATGGGCCACGCCCCACTCGTAGAAGCTGACGGCGGCGCCGTTGATCTCCTCGGGGCCGTAGCCGTAGGTGAAGTCCACTCCGGCCTCCTGCCAGGCCCAGGCGGCGAAGTCGGCACACCACTCCTCGGCCGTCTCGCCGCTCGGGCAACCCGCCGTGCCGGCGTCCCATTGGGCGCTGAACTTGTTGCAGTAAGAGGTGGAGGGTTCGGTGCTGTACCCCACCTGGCTCTGTGCGAGGGCCACGATACGCTGAGGCAGGCTCAAGCTGGCGAGGGCGGCCTCGTTCGGCACCGGGAAGGAATCGGTGTTTCCGAACGCGTGCACGGTCGTTACCAGGGTGATCGCGACCGCGCCCGCACCGAGGATGATGAGCCCGAACCGGCGCAGTGACCCGCCCGGCCGGTACGACCGGACGGCGCTCGACCTACGCAGTCCCGAGCTGGAAGAGGGCAGCGTTTTCGTCACCGGCACCGCCCCCTATCGGATGGTCGAGCGCCAGAGGCGCTTCCGGCGGCGCCAGACGTGCACCACCAGATAGATGACGAGGACGAGCCCCGAGTCGAGGTGCCACCTGTAGAAGGGCTCGGGGAGCGGCAGCTGCGTCGGCGCGCCGCGGCCCCAGTCCACGACGCCGGACACGAGCATGTTGACGGTGAGGATGAAGAGCACGAGGTCCGAGACGGCGATCCTCCGTTCGACGAACGTTCTGGCCCCGACGAGCTGGGTGGCCAGGCGCGCCAGGGTCCGGCGGCGCTGGACCAGGTGCACGACCACCAGCGCGACGAAGACGAGGCCGACGTCGGCGTGGTAGGCGATCCGCACGTGCAAAAGGTCGAGCGTGCCGAGTGCGGCCGCGCCGGACAACAGCAGAGCGACATGGACCGCCCACCGCGATCGGTCGCGCCACACGCCCGGGCGCTCGGCCGTCCGCTCGAGCAGTGTCCCGGCCTGTGGCTCGAGCGGTGCGCCACGCTCACGGGAGGTCATCGGCATACCGGCCTTCAATGTTCAGACCACGCGGCGCCGGACCAGCCATACGGTCACGGCGATGAGCAGGAGCGACAGCGCGAGCAGCCAACCACCCTCGATCCACTGGAACGGCCAGAACCGGCTGGCCGGCTGGTACGTGGTCCGCAGCGTGTAGCCGTGCTGGACGAGGTACTGCCACGCGCCGGGGGCCTTCGGGACCCCGCCTTTTCCCGCCAGCAGTGGTCCACCTCCCTGGAGAACCTGGCTGAGCACGGACTGGCTGACCGGTCGGCCCCCCTTCGTCCACTGCTGGCTGACGATCCACGCGGAACTGGGCACGTTCAAACTGGTAGTAACAAACGGCGTCAGGTAGTGCTGGCGCAAGAACCCTCCGGCTGCAATGGCAAGCGCGGCGTAGACGGCCAGGGCGGTGACAATCGCGGGGACTACCCGGCGAATGAGCATGCCGGCCAAGGCCGCGAGCGCGAAGGCGGCCAGTGTCCAGGCGGCGAATGAGACCCCGCGCAGGTCGAACAGGCCGGGAGCGAACGCGGACGCCTCGAACGTGATCTCCTTGTTGACGGGCAGGGCCTGGTTGCCTGCGGGAAAGTACGGCTGGTAATACCAGGAGAACAGCACGCTGATGGCCCCGGCAGTGGCGGCCACAGTGCCTGCGAGCAGGACCAGTTTGGCGAGCGTCCAGCGCCACCGCCCGAAGCCCTGGGTCCAGGTGAACCGGAAGGTGCCACTCTCGATCTCACGGGCCAGCACCGGCGCCCCGACGAACGCGCCGATGAGCGCGGGCACAATCTGCAGAATGAGGCCGTTGGTAAGAAACCCGTTCTTCCCATCGAAGGTGTTGATCAGGTCACCACAGGCGAGTGAACCCGCCGGGTGACATGCGGTCGCGGCGGCGTAGGCGTGGTGCAGCTGAAGACCGGCGAACCACAGGTACACGGCCAGCGCGCCCAGCAGAGCGGCCATGCCGGTCAGCGCGGTGCGATGCTGCCGCCAGGTGACCCAGGCCATCCGACGCCAGGGCAACGGCCGCACGCTCGCGTCCTCCTCCTGGCGGACAGGCACGGCCAGCGTGGCCAGCGTGGTCATTTCGTCACCTCCGAGCGTGCGGCGTCCCGGCTGCGGGCCGGGCCGGGCAGCACCGAGGCGCCGGGCTCGCGCAGATACGCCAGGACGAGTTCTTCCAGGCCGACCGGATGCGCCTCCCAGCCCGGTGGGACGGGATCGTCAGCGGTAGCCCGGACAAGCAGGTGCGCCTGTACCTCGCCGCCTCCGATATGCACGACCGGCCATTCGACATATGTCGCAGCCTCGGCGGAGGGGCCGGTGAGCACGCGGTGGCTCGCGAGCAGGTCATCGACCTCGCCGCAAACCTGTACCCGACCAAGCGACAGCACGATGAGGTAGTCCGCCACCCGTTCGAGCTCGGCGAGCACGTGCGAAGACAGCAGCACCGACACACCGTCGTCGACGGCCGCGGTCAGGACCGTGGCCATGAAGTCGTGCCGGGCAACCGGATCGAGCATCGCGACCGGCTCATCGAGCACGAGCAGCCGCGGATGCCGGGCCAGTGCCAGGGTCAGCGCAAGCTGCGCCTGTTGACCGCCCGATAGTTTGCCCGCCTTGCGCTTGAGGGGGATACCCAGCTCGCCGAGCCGGCCCTCGGCGTAGGCCTGGTCGAAGCGCCGGTTCAGGTTGCGGGTCAGGTGCAGCATGTCCGCGGCCGACAAGTTCTCGTACAGCGGCGTGTCCTGGGCGACGAACGCGATGCCGTCAAGCGCAGGCAGAGAGCCGGCGCGCCAGCCGCCGAGAACCGTCAGCTCTCCCGTCGTCGGCTTCACCATCCCGACGGCGAGGTTCAGCAAGGTCGACTTGCCGGCGCCATTGGGGCCGACCAGTGCCACGACGTGCCCTTGGGGGATGGCCAGGGTGCAGTCGTGCAGCGCTCTCGTGGCGCCATAGGACTTGCCGAGGCCATGGCACTCGATGACATTCATGCGACGCCCTCCGATTCGTCGCTGACCGTGCCGCCGCGCGACCCGCTGCGGCGCTCATAAAAATCCCGCAGCTCGCTTGCGAAGAGCGCCACGATCCCGCTCTCGTCCAGTCCTGCCGTGTCGGCCTCGGCCAGCCAGCCGTGTAGCGAACGCCGTAGCCCGGTCAGCTCGGGGAGCGCGACCTGGCCGAGAGTGGCCAGGATGAACGTGCCCTGGCCCGGCCGCCCAACGATGAGGCCCTTGGTCTCGAGTTCGCGGTAGGCCTTGGACACTGTGTTCGGGTTGATGGCCAGAGAGGCGACCACATCCCTGACCTTGGGCAGCTGGTCGCCCGGCTTGAGGTATCCGAGACGCAGGGCGTGCTCGACCTGATGGACGAGCTGCAAGTAGGTCGGCACGCCAGAGACGGGATCGAGCCGGAACTCGATCGGCGACCCCGGGACGCTGGCCCCGCCAGGGGGAGTGTTCGCTGGGTCGATCGGGGGGCTGCTCCCTTGTCCTATTGTCATAAGATAACCCTAGAGCGGGTTGATCCATTGTGTCAACGCCCCTTGGGTGCCATCGGCGAGAGCAAGCGGGAATGACTGGGCCGGGCGATTCTTGCCCGCCCCGGCTCCTATTCCACCGCCACCGGGACGTTCGGCTACCGTGCGAAACATGGCCTCTGAACCAGTGATCATCGAGGTAGCCATCAATGGGGGGACCACCAAGGAACGTAACCCGAACGTGCCGTGCACTCCCGACGAGATCGCGACTGACGCGCTTGCATGTTTCGAGGCCGGTGCGGCCATCATCCACAACCACATCGACCTGACCGGGATCAGCGAGGACGAGGCAGCCGAACGGTACCTCGAGGCGTGGCGGGTGGTACTGGCCGAACGACCTGATGCCCTGTGGTACCCGACGGTGCACTTCGGCGCGATGCTGAGCCTCGAGCACCTCATCCCCATTGCCGCAAGCGGGCTGCTGCGCCTCGGGTTGACCGATCCCGGGTCGGTCAACCTTGGACGCCTCGACGAACACGGCGTGCCCGTCGGCGGGTTGGTGTACGCCAACTCTTTCGACGCCATCGCCCGAGGGTTCGACATCTGCCGAGAGCTGCGCCTCGGGCCCAGCATGGCCATCTTTGAACCGGGCTTCCTGCGCGCCACGTTGGCCTACTGGCGCGCCGGCAGCCTCCCCGAAGGCGCCATGGTCAAGCTGTACTTCTCCGCCGAGCGGGGCCCGCTTGGCGCCCCTTTCGGGCTCCCTCCGACAGCGAAGGCCCTCGACGCCTACCTCGAGCTGCTCGAGGGTTGCGACTTGCCGTGGGCCGTGTCGACCTCGGGCAGCGATCTCGTCGCGACCGAGATTGCTCCGCTCGCACTCGAGCGAGGGGGGCATCTTCACATCGGTCTTGAGTTCTACGGAGGCGACCGCATACCGACCAACGTCGAACTGGTCGTCGAGGCGGTCGAACTGTGCGAGAAGTCGGGGAGACCGGTCGCCACGCCCGATCAGGCGGCGGCGATCCTGCGCCTTCCCCGCCCCCGCCCGTAGTTCCTCTCGCCGTTTGCGAAGGTAAACGGGTGGGACCGGCGGCGATCCCTAAGAGCGCGTCGTCGGACACTGCCGGTCAGCCGACAAGGACATGAGTGGCCGTTCTGGCGTGTAAATGACGAGTGGACCGGGTACGTGCCTGTAATAGCGGTAGACGGCACGAGAAGGGAAGGCCGGGAGTGGACGTGTCGTCCAGCGCCCATGAGCGAAATCCCAGGTGAAAGGAGACAACCCGTGGCGACGACCAAGCAGAAGGAGGCCGCACGGCAGAACCTCAAGCGGGCCCGAGAAGGGCAGCGCGAGGGCATGAGCACGGCCGGGGAGAATCGCCAGCCCGAGAAGCAGTTTGCCTTCCCCGACGAACGCAAGGAGCCCTTGAGTGATGCGGCCCACGTTCGAAACGCCATCGCCCGATTCGACCAGGTCGAAGGCGTCAGTGACGCCGAGCGGGATCGAGCGTGGAAGCGCATCATGGCCGCGGCGAAGAAGTTCGACGTCCAAGTGTCGGCCGACAACTGGCGCGAGCTCTTCAAAGGCGGCAAGGCCAAGAAGCGCTGACCCAAGCTGCCCCAAACCTTCAGTGAGCTGATGAGCGTCCACGGCGTGTCGCCGAATCGCGTGGCTCGACCGGTACCCTCGGGGACATGACCGCTGCCATTGAATATTCGATATTCGGTTCACCACGACCAGGGCAGATCCATGCAGAAGTCCTTGAACGCGATGAACCTGTTGAAATTGACACAGCGACGTCTGTACGTACATCCGTGGCCGTGTGGAACGCTGGCCCTGGCGCCGTGGAGGTATTCGACGGCGACGGCCATTCGATGAGGGTGGGACCGGTCAATGGCGATGTCCTCATCAGCCCCAGTGGATCGATCTTGTCGGTGAGGTTGGCGAGGTAACTGGAGCGATGGCGGCGGATTCCTCGGGGCAATCGTCTCACCGCCTTTGGAGCGATCGACTGCCTGCCCCAAAGGAGCAGGGCACTCGAGGCAGGACCGTGATGATTGGGCCGTCCGGCAACCGGGTAGAGAAAAGGGCGTGGCGCCGCGGGCGATATGGAAGGGTTCGTTGAGCTTCGGGCTCGTGAATGTGCCCGTCGGCCTCTACCCGGCGACGACCGACAAGACACTCCACTTCCACCAGGTGGAGGAGGGAACCTCGGACAGGATCCGCTACAAAAAGGTCAACGAGCGGACGGGCAGAGAGGTTCCGAACGAGCGCATCGTGAAGGCGATGGACACGGGTGGCGGCGAGTACGTCATCGTCAGCGATGAGGAACTGATCGAGGCCGAGCCTGAGAAATCCCAGACCATCGACATCGAGGGGTTCGTCGACCTGCACGACATCGACCCCATCTATTTCAGGACCACCTACTACCTCGCACCGCGGTCCGATGCAGGGACGAAGCCTTATCGGCTCTTGCGCGAAGCCATGGATCAAGCCGGCAAAATCGGAATCGCCACGTTCGTCATGCGCAACAAGGAGTATCTCGTTGCCATCCGGCCCGAAGCCGATGTGCTGGCCCTCGAGACCATGTACTTCGCCGACGAGATCCGGGATCCAACAGCCGAGCTCCCGCATCTCGGTGATCGGGCGTCGGCGACGGCGAAGGAACGGGACATGGCCCAGGTCCTCATCGATGCGCTGGCGGAGAAGTGGGACCCCGCCGCGTACCACGACTCGTACCGAGAACACGTGCAGCAGCTGGTTGCCCAGAAACAGGCTGGCCACGAGACCGTGACCCACGAGGAACCGACCCAACACAGTGGCGGCAAAGTGATCAACCTCCTCGAAGCGCTCCAGGCCAGCGTCGAACGGTCGAGCGGTGGGAGCCGGGCCGGCGGTACATCAAAGGCGGCCGTTAAGGAGCAGCCGGCTTCCAAGAAGGGGGGGCCGGCAAAGAAGGCGACAGCGAAAAAGGCGGTTGGAAAACGTGGGGCGGCGGGCACAGCCAAAAAGCGCGCCTCGACGTCTACGTCGCGGCGGAGGGCTTCCTGAGATTTGTAGCCGCCAACGACACCCGACGACGCCCTCGTCGAAATTGGCCCAACCTTCTCATTCGGCTTGGAGGACGAGTGCCGTCGGGGTGTGGGCGGCATCGCGACCGGGAAGTGCGGCGACGAGGTTAGCCAGAATGATGCTCCCACCGGCGACCAGAATGATCGGGATGACGGGGATCGTCGGGTCGACAACCGCCGACAGCTGGTGTGCAAACAACCCCCAGAGGGATCGCCCGACGGCGATGCCCAGGGGTATGCCGACGACCAGACCGACCAGGACGATCACGGTCGACTGGCAGGCCACGGCCGCGGCCAGTTGCCGCTGGGCGAAGCCGAACGATTTCAAAAGAGCCAGTTCCCGGCGACGTTACCTCACCGACGCCACCAGCGTCAGCCCCAGAGCTGCCACTGCCCCCACGGCCAGTCCACCCGCGAGGAGGCCGGGAGTGCTGCCCATCGTGCGGTAGTTCACGATCTCGGCGGTCGCTGTGCGCCCAGGAGCTGAAGGGTGATTCCGTAGGCGTTCGGGCCTTCGGCCGCAGCCACTTGGGGTGTAATGAACTGGTGCAGGGAGTCCGTTGCTATTTTCGCCAGAGACCGCTCGGCCGCCACAGGATCTGATCCGGGGCGGATACGGATGAACAGGGCGTTCGGCCCCGAATCAGGCCCGAACTGATTGAGGACCGACGCGGGCACCGCCTCAGTGGGAATCACCGCTCCGGTGGTCATCGACGGATGCACGCCGAGCACCGTCCCGATGGTGGGGAGGGTCGCCGTGCCCACGATGACCAGTCGAAGCCTGGGGAGCCCTCCGCCCTGGACTACCACCGTGTCGCCGATCCTCTTGTGGAGCTGGGCCAGGGTGGCCGAACCGAGCACGATCTGACCCGCCCCGTCCACCCGGTGACCGGTGAGCACGGGTGGGGCGATCGTGGCGTGCGCCGGCTCGGCGAGAACAGGCACGACCTGGCCTTGGATTTCCTCGGTGGCGAAGTAGACCCCGGTCGTCGTCGCGACGAAGTGGTCGCGGGCCAAAAGGGGCTGCACGATCGCGGTCGGGACCGGGCCGTACCCGTCGGTCGAATAGTACGCGTAATCGAAGTTCCATCCGTAGAGATTGGGGTGGGAGATCAACGTATTGAGGCTGGCCCCGAAGGTCAGCGTGGTGGTGACCACCGTTATCGCCAGTACCGCTCCTACGATGACCGACCGGACCGGGACCGTGGTCCGTCCGTGCCCGCTCTCCAAGGCGAATCGAAGTCCAGCGACACCCGACACGGGTAGCCCCGCGGCCAGAGCGAGCTTCACAATGCCCGAACCCCGCATCGGCTGCCCGCGGGCAGCCCGGGCACTAAAGCGGTGGGGGGCCTGCCGGTACGCGATGGCGACGGCCGACCCGCCGATCCCGAGTAGGAGGACCAGAACGCCGAGACCGATGACCGTCCAGTCGACGTCGACGCCGCGTGAGACGTCGACGGCTCGCACCGGCCCGAACGGCGCCAGCGGGGAGAGGGCGATCGCTATTGCCGCGGCCAGCAACGAGCCGATGAGCACCGCAGCCACGATCCCGAGCAGCCCGTCGCTCGAGGTGATGGCCGGTCCCGCACCCACCGCCCGCAGCACGGCTCCGTCCCCTGCGTGAGCCCGTAGTTGCCGGGAAACGGCCTGAATGCCGATCAGCAGCGCGGCGAGCGCGGCGATGATCCCGAATACCCCGAGCGCGATGGCCTCTGGTGCGATGGCTCGTTGCGCCTCTGCTTCGATCGTTGCCGTGTCGTAGACCTGCAGTGACTGGGCTCCGCCGGCGGCCGTGAAAGCGCTGGTGGCCAGCAGATGGGCGTACTCGTGCTCAACGATGTCGTCGTACCGGCTCCCACCCGTGATCTGGATCCCGTCGTAGGTGCCGGCCTGGCAACAGGCATCGAGCTCGTGAGCCAGAGCCGGGGTGCCGAGGAGGAACCCGGTATTGCCGCGGTCGATGTCATCCTGGACGACTTGCGTGTTGAAGACGCCGACACCGACCAACGTGGCGTGAACGACGATGTGAGGGGTGAGGTCGTGCTGCGTGCTCGTCCAGATGCCGATGTTGACGTGCGAGCCCACATGTAATCCCAGGAAGGAAGCCGCGGTCGGGGTGGCGACGACCTCATCGGCCTGGGATGGATGGGCGGCTCGCCCGGCGGTGATCGTCACCCGATCCTGTTGTGCATACTCCCCGTCCTCGCTTGCGATCAGCTCCACCTGCGCAAGGAGCACGGTAGCCAGGCCACCGCTCGGGGTGAGCGTGGCGGCACTGTAGGAGTCGGCGCAACCGACCCGTTTGACATGGGGCAGGCGGGCGATCTGGGTGATGAAGCCCGAGATGCAGGAGACCGCAGTGGTCGGCTGCACCAGAAGATCGGACGGGTTTGTGCCAGCCAGGAAGGCCGGGTATGACGACTGCGTCCGGCGGGCCCCCGCGATGGAGCCCATGGCCACACCGCCCACCAGCCCGATGAGGAGGACGATGGCCACATAGCCGCCCCACCGGAGACGAAGGGTGGTCCGGAAGCGATACCCGGCAACCGTCAGCACGCTGTTCTCACGACTTCCACCATCACATCCGACGTGTAGCGCATGCCCGGGGCTTACTCGGCCCTCAACACCAAAGCAGTCGGAGTTCGCGCCGCCATCTGACCGGGGATCACCGCGACCAAGTTCGCCAGTATGAAGGTACCCACGACAACCAGGGCAACTTCTCCCACCGGCACCGTCGGCAGGGGGACGGCGTAGATATCGCGGGCGAACAGGTCCCAGAGCCATCGGCCGAGGGCGATCCCGACCGGCACGCCGACGACGATCCCGACGAATGCCGCGACCGACGCCTGCCAGGCCACGGCCGCCGCCAGTTGGTTCTGGGTGAACCCGAACGTCTTCAGCAACGCGAGATCCCGGCGACGTCGCCGGACCGAGGCGCCGAGTGTGAGGCCCAGGGCTACGATCGTCCCCACCGCCAGGCCGGCCGCCAACAATCCCGGAGTGGCGCCCGTCGACTGGTAGTTGACGATCTCGGCCGGTCGCTGGACGCCCAGCACGATAAAGCTGTCGCCGTACGTCTGCGGGTCGTTTGCCACTGCCTTGTCAGCGGCAGCGGCGATCCGGCGCAGCGATGAGAGCACGGCCGCCGGTTGGACACCGCTGCGGGCCCTGACGACGTCGATGGCCGGGCCGTTCAGGTTGGGGTCGGCGTAGGTGCTCGCCCGGGCGAACGCTGGGACAAAGACGGCATTGGAGAACAATGCACCGGTACCCATCGAAGGGTGGAGCGTCCCGCTGGTTCCGATGGCCGGCATCGTGGCCGTTCCCACCACCAGCATGCGGGTCGGAGGCTGATAGATCGGCGCATCCTCGGGCGAACCGTAGCTGAGCACGACCGATTGGCCGATCTTCTTGTGCAGGCTGGCGAGCAGCATCCACATCGCCTTCGTGCCAGTACCCCGATGCACGCGACCGTGCCCCTCGGGGGAGGAACGGGCTTTTGACCGACGGACTCCAGGCCGGAGCTATGACCAGGACGTTTGGCCCCCCGAGCTCCCGAAGTAGGCCGTGCATCCATGGGTGATGAGGAGTGCGACCTGGGGATGTCTAGGAAAGGATCGGCTACTCCCGACCGGAGGTTCCGACCCTTCGTTCGTCGCGCTCGAGCCAGAAGGTCGGATTCTGGGTGCCTCCGGAGCCCTGGGTGAATACCACAGAGCCGATCAGGGTCCCCAGCGAATCGTCGGCCATATGGAACACGTCTCCGATGCGTTTGGCGAATGGGTTGCCACCGGTGACGGCAATGAAGTCGACTCCATCGATGCTGGTGGCCACGACTTCACCGTCGGACTCATAGACCCGGAGCTGGTCCATGAGATCGAGACTAGAGCATGGACCTTTGGTGGCGAAAGGGGCAGTTGCGTCAAGATGAACACGCCCTCAGAGCATTCGGTCTCGCATGTACTCCAACCAGGTCAGATGTCGTTCCGTGTCTTGTGTGACGAGGTCGAGAAGGACGATCCAGAGGTCGGACTCTTCGCCCTTGTCAAGCGTGCGGTTCAGTGCCAGAAGCTCCAAGCGTTCTTCGTTCTCACGGGTGATGAGATGCTCGAACATATCGAGGGCGCGTTGGCGCACGACGTGATCAGTCACGTGGATGCCTTGGAGAATAGGCATTCCGCGTGCCTTGAGGTCGTCCGTTGCGAATACCGTCTCGGCCAGATCACCGAAGATCATCTGATGTCGTTGTTCATCGGCCAGAATCATGCGTGCGAGATACCGCATGGCAGGTGCGGGGAGTTCCGCGCACAGTTTCTCGTACTCGCCGAGCATCTCGTCCTCCCGGGCAGCGTGAGCCCGAAGATACGTCGACAGCTGCTGTGCTGCATGCGGCTGATGCTGAGTGGGCTCCACCGGATTAGGAACTCTGGAAGGTGCGATCGTGGCGATGGCGTTCGGCCGTCGCGCCGTTGACCCATTGGCGGCTGGACCAGAACGGGACAGTTGTTTCGGCCAGGTCCAGTTCGAGCGGGACATCCGCGGTCGTGTCTCTGTTCCCGTGGGCCAACAGATTGGTCCATGCCCAGATCGGAACCGACACCCCACCTGCTTGCCGACGATCGGCCAGGGTCCCGGTCAGAGACGCCGCGCACTCATCCGCCACTCCATCCTCTCCGCTGTTGTGCCGCCGTCTTCTCATTGCCTACTCCTCTCGATCTACTTCTCCCGGGCACGCCTTACGGCGGCCTGGGTCTCCTCGAAGGTCAGCGCGAGGTCACGCAGGAGCTTCTCGAGGCTCGTCTCGAGCGTGTGCAGGCTCGAGCATGCATCTCCCCTGGCATCAGAGAGCTTGGAATGAGCTGCGAGATACGCGTTCTGTATGGCATCCGCATTCTTGCGGACGTCGTCACGAAGGTCGAGATTGGCCAGGTCAAGCTGAACAACGAGCTCGTCGATCCGCGCTCTCCAGTCGTCGAGTGTCCGGCTTATTCGTTCGAAGAGTTCGGACTTTGCCGCTGGTGTCTCGTCTTCGATCTGTTCCTCGAGCGATGCGCTCTCTGCCATGAGGTCCTCCTTCGGATTGCCTTTCATCAAACTGACCCGGCGGGGTGCGATGCACCAGGGCCAAACGTCCCCAACCGGGTGGTCGAAGCGCTATACCCCTCGGAGGGGCATAGGTGGGTAGCCGGCCTGATGGGAGTTTGCCGGTCGGGAGCCGGCCGATTTTGGCCTATTGCTCATCGCGGGGCGCATATGCGTTTCGGTAGGCGAACCTATCGATATCTCGTCGAACGCGCAGGTACCGGTCCGGTTCCTCCAAAGGATATCCCAATCGGCACGCGAACGCGATGCTCAAATGGGAAGGTATCGACAAGATCTTGCGTAGTTCCTCCTCGACGTGTGCGGAGCTGAAGACGCTCATGATCTGCATGCCGATGCCCAATGTTGTAGCGGTCAGCCATATGTTCTGCATCACGCATCCCAGGCTCATCGCGCCGAGGAAGTCCCTTTCAGATGCCGGAGCCCGCTTGCGCGTGTCGAAGACCACGACCATCACCACCGGACAAGAACGCATGGTGGCGTCGAGGAATCCGTGGTCGAAATCGGTTGCCAGCTCCGATGCGGCATTGGGATCTTGCCAAGAAAGCGGAAACATGGTCGCGAGGAGCCCGGTGCCCTTACGGATGAGCTCCTCTTCGCTGAAGGAGAGCTGCGCGTAGTTCTCCCGGATGAACTCTTCCGACGTGCCACCATGCACTCGACCGATCGCAGCTAGGACGGAGGAATCATCGACGACAATGATCTCGAAGTTTTGCATGTTATGCGCCGTGGGGGCCCAGCGTGCCGCCTCGAGGATGGCCCGGAGGTGAGCTTCAGCGAGAGGCCGCTGCGGGTCGAACGGGGACCGGTCGGAGTGCCGCAAGCGAATCACGTCGCTGGTCCACATCGGCTGATCGGGTGTGCCCAATGCGGTCATGTTCACCTCCTTTGTCACAACGTGAATGGGTCGTGGGCTTAGCCCGCCCGACGAAGGGTGTTGTGATCAGTGTGCGCAAAAGGTTCGTCGAACTCGTCCATGACGAGCATGGTGGTTTCTTGATACGACCAGCTCGCGTCGGTGACGGCGATGACCACTTCGTAGCTCAATGAACTGGCATGTTTGGCCAAGTACCGGTTCTCTCCGATCGTGTACAGGGGTTCGCCCTTTGCCGCTCGTAGGGTGAATTCCGTGGCGTCATCGGTCGCAATGCCTCCGGCCAATAGCGTGATGCCGCGGGGAACGACGAAGGCGCGGAGAAGTTCCCCGGTAGCACCGTCCCACAACCAGTATCCAACTTCGGTGTGGAAGGGGTTGTCTTCATCGCCGCGCCACATGGCAGTTTTGTAGTCGAGTCCGTAGAGGTGTTGGTCGCCGTTGTCGACCGGGCCAAATGCCTTGAACGTGCACTTCTCCCGGTAGGGCGTTTCCAGCACCTTTTCCTCTGAGTGGGAGTACGCAGTATCGAGGCCACCACGCTCACTTTCCCAATCGCCGGCCAGCCCGGTCAAGGGTCCCCATTCGTTTGTCATGATGTCATTGCTCCGTTCTTGAAGGTGCCACGTTCCGCGATGCAACATAGGGAAGCGACCCGGTTCTGCACAGGGCCATTGGTCCCACGGAGCGTTCGCCCCGCCGAGCCTTAGTTCCTTGGGATCGTGCGCGCCTGAGATCGCATCATCGAGAGTTGCACGAAACGGGCGACATCGCTCGGTGACACGATGCCCACCAGGTGGCCGGCGTTGTCAAGTACCAGAGCCCTGCCGTCCGGCGACGTTTGCATGCGCTGAAGAAGGTCAGGAATCGGTTCATCGGGTTTACCGACCGGGACGCCGGATAACGGGCAGGCCGTCTCGATCAAGCGGGTTGTGGGGCGGCGGAGTGCAGGAATGTGGCGAATCCTGCTCATGGTGGTCAGGCCTTCAAGGTGTCCGTCGGGTGCAACGAGAGGGTAGGAGCCGAATCGGCAATGGTGAAGTTGGTTGTCGAGAAGCTCAGCAATCGTCATTTCCGAGGCGAACGTGATGGGATCAGAGGTCATGATGTCGCGGACATGGACGCCGGACAGCGAGGACCGCATGACCGCTGCGCTCTCCTCGCTGCGGGCAGCCGACAGGAGGAACCATCCTAAGAAGACATACCACAAGCCGATAAGTCCGACCGCGAAGAACTCGAGGATCCCGAGGACCACCAGCACATAGCCGAACGCCTGCCCTGTGTGTGCCGCCGCGGCGGCGGCGCGAACCCGGTCACCGTTGTGCTTCCAAAGGGCGGAGCGGAACACCCGGCCGCCGTCGAGTGGCGCCGCAGGGATCAAGTTGAACGCGCCGAGCAGGAGGTTGATCCACGCCAGCCAGCCCAAGGCGTTGACGAAGATCTCCTGGTGGCGGCCGCTCTTGGCAAGGACGAAGACGAGAGCGCCGAATATCCCGGCCAAGGCGAAGCTGGCGAGCGGGCCCACGACCGCGATACGGAAGTCCGCTCCGGGTGTCAGGGCCTCGCTCTCGAGCTCAGATACCCCTCCGAACAACCAAAGAGTGATGCGGCGGACCCCGATCCCGTTCCGCTTGGCGACGACGGCATGGGCTACCTCGTGGAGGAACAAGGAGGCGAAGAACAGCACGGTAGCGAAGATTCCCGTAGCCCAGTAGATGGTGATCGACTCGTGGGGGTTGTATCCGGGCAAGACCAGGTCGGCCAGCTCCCACGCGATGAGCCAGAAGATGACGAGGATGCTCCAATTGATGCCCACGGGTATCCCGGCGATCCTGCCGAGTCGTATGTTCTGTTCCATCGTCCTGTCGCTGAGGTCCTCGCAGCGGTTATTGCCAAGCGCGCTCAGCGTGGCACCCGCATCACCAGCATGTCGACACCTCTCGGATTCCAGTAGGGCCGAAAGGCCCGGGCGAAGAGCGTGTTCCTCGCCGGATGCATGAGTCCCGCACCCATGGCTGACAGGGGTGCGACCTGGCCTTGACGGGCGGCACCTCCTTGGACTCTTTGGGCGCCCTCACCCAAGGGTCCATCGATTGGGGCTCGAAATGGGGAGGGGATGTCGAGGAAAGAATCGGCCTTCTGGGTTCCTCCGAGGCCCTGGGAGAAGACAACAGAGCTGATCCGAGTCCCTAGCGAATCGTCAGCCATGCAGAACACGTCCCCTGTGCGTTGGGCGAACAGCTTGCCATCGGCGACTGCCGTGAAGTCTGGTTCAGGGGACCTCCGTGGGGAAAGGGGCAGTTGCGTCAACGGCTCAACGTGGGATAGACCTTTGTCCCGACCGATTGAGGCTGGTGAGTGGGATGTCCAATCACGCTTCACCCGACCTGATCAGGGCGCCTCTCTTGGACCTGCTCGAAGCGGTGATCACCGAATCGGATGATGCTCTTCCCGAATTCAGGCGATGGTGCGAGGCGCACATCGACGTTCTCGAGGCTATTGCATTCGATCACGACCACCTGCCGACACCTCTTTCCGACGTCCTCAGCTTCGAAGAGGCTTTGGCGTTTTTGCGCACGCAGTTGGACATTCTGGACGCCGTTCGCTCCACTACGGGACTCGATCCATCCGGAGAGCGTCGCTACAAGGGTATGTGCGCCATGGAGATCGATCTCATCGCAAGAATCTCCGGCCGGGAGTAACGACCTCGAAGGTCCGCAAGGATTTTCTGCACGATTATCGTCAACACCCACTGGATCGGTCGACGACGGCATTTGCCGGAGGGACGGAACGGGTATCGGCAAACCTCTGCAGCCGCTCGGGCAATCGATGGAATCCCAAGCACCAGCGGCGCCGAAGTGGTAGACACGACACTTTCTGACAACGACGCTTTCTAAAGAGAGATGTCGACCACTGCGAGGAGGAACAGATGGGGAAGCTGGATGGCAAGGTTGCGTTCATCACCGGCGCGGCTCGGGGTCAGGGCCGTAGTCACGCGGTCCGCCTGGCGCAGGAAGGCGCAGACATCATTGCCGTGGACATCTGCGCCCAGATCGACACGGTGGGGTACCCGATGGCCGAGCCCTCCGATCTCGACCAGACGGTCAAGGAAGTCGAAGCCCTGGACAGGCGAATTGTCGCCATCCAGGCCGATGTTCGCGACGTAGCGGCGCTACGCCAAGCATTTGAGGGCGGCATGGCGCAGCTAGGACCGGTCGAGATCGTGTTGGCGAACGCCGGCATTGGACCGGGCAGCCCCNNACCGGTGGCCTTATGGGCCCGGGAAGCGATTCACCGGGACTCCTGGGCTACACCGTAGCCAAGCACGGCGTCATCGGGCTGATGCGGTGTTGGGCAAACTTTCTCGCACCGCACATGATCAGGGTCAACAGCGTTGCACCCACCGCGTGTCGGACACCGATGGCTGCGAACCTCAACTTTGACGACCTCATGAAGTTCAATCCCCAGCTGGCGAGCGCCCTGACGAATGCCATGCCGGTCGACCTGATTGAGCCGATCGACGTGTCAAACGCCATCGCGTGGCTGGTGTCCGATGAGGCGCGGTACGTGACCGGCAGTGTGATTCCCGTCGATGCCGGGTCGCTCAACAAGAGATAGACCTGTTGATGAACGACTTAGGAAGAAAACACGCCTAGAGCTCGATCGACACGTTCGTGGACTTGACAACAGCGGCGGCCATGACGCCGGGCACGAGTCCCATATCGTCCACCGCCTCGCGGCTAATCAGGGCAACGACACGGAATGGTCCTGCTTGCAGTTCGACCTGCGCCATGACCTTGTCCTTGACCACCTTGGTCACGATCCCGGTGAAGTGGTTGCGAATCGACTCTCTTGCCGCCACGAGCGGATCAGAGCTCTCGTGGAGCGATTGGGCGAATCGAGCGAGCGCCACTCCCTCGATTCGCCGCCTTCCTTTCACAGTCCGACTGGCGTCGAGACTGCCGTTGTCGATCCAGCGCCGAACCGTGTCGGCGCTGACGCCCAGCAACCCGGCTGCCTCGCCCACGCTGTAGTCGTCCATGTCCATCTGAGCTTATGCCTCCTCGGCGCCTTGCTCCAGTAATTCGACCCCACGTCCACCCTTGACGCTGTAGCTGTATATCCTTGGCGCCGCAGCCGTGCCGTGATCGAGAGGAGCATTCTTATGTTCGAGAAGCTCTCATTTGGCCGCCTTCTTGGTGCGGTTCTGGCCGTTTCCTTCATCGCCGGTTTCGCGGTGTTTGTGCTGTCGGGCGCTACCACGAACAAAGGAACGACCGGTGCCATCGGAGCCGAAAGGGCCACGATCAAGAGCGCGGAGAGGGAGAGTTGTCTCAAGTTCGGCACGTACGCGTCGATAACAGCGCTGCGAAGAGAGGGACTGCTCACGTTCAAGCCGGTCTATAACTCGGTGGTGTACGTGCCGGGGAAGCACTGCGGGACGATCGTTATCGGCTCCCCGGCCTACCAGTCGCCGGCTGGCTGAGGGAACCGATCGGCGGTACTCAGACGGCGACCACTGGGTGGGTCCCGTCTGTTGGGTTCAGTTGAGCCCGACCCGGTTGGAGCAGGACACGGAGAAGTGATTTACCAATAAATAATTGATCGGGAGCCATATTTGCCCACTTAGTGGGCGAAAAAGTTATGACTTGCTTTGACGGTGCGCTCCTGGGTACTTATGCTCGGGAGTCCCGCCCCCTCCTGGGACCCGTGGGCCGCTCGTCGAAAGGGATTACTCGCTTGTTCAAGAAGCTCTCATTGCCCTGGCTCGTCGTCGCTGCCGGGCTGATCGTTGGTCTCGCCCCGGTCGCCGTGGGGGTTGGTGCCGGCTCGGCGTCGGCCCAACCGGCTGCCACCACGTTTCTCGCGGCATCGAACACCGCACCCGTGTTTGACTTCATGACACAGGACTTCGTCAGCACCGCCAACGGCGGCAACAACGTCACGTTCAGTTTCGCCGGTTCGGGGAAACTTGCGGGGGAGATAGACGGCGGTGTGGATTACGCGTCGAATGGCGCCGGAAACGCACCCGCCGGCTTTGCTCTGTTTGCGTCAGCTGACGAGGCAAACGTCGACAACACAATTCCTGCCGGCGTGGCCACCGCGAAGAACAAGGGGGCGGTGCCGACAAAAAGCGGAGGCCAGTGTGTCGACCTACATTCCACGACCTACTCGGCGGCGAACGGTGGCAACAGTAACGGTACGTCGTGTCCCGGCATCGGTTCGACCCGGGCGCAATACACCACTGGACGCCTTGTGATTTTCTCGTGCAAGAGTGGCGGCACGACACTCGCCCCCGCTCAGGGTGCCCCCGCGTGCGCAGAGCCTGTAGGTGGCTATTTCACCAAGAGCGGAACCACAGCGGCACCGTCCACCATGACCCAGGTCTGGAGTGATGTCCTTGCCCACACTGGTACGGCCGACGGAGGTTCCGCTGTGCAGAATGTCGGCGGGTATCTCGCCATTGCCGATCCAAAGAACGGCTGGGTCTTCGCAGACACCGGCTGCGGCCCGGCGACCGGTGTCGCGCCGAACGCACCCTATGGGCTGGCAGGGATGGAGGCGCTCTACGTCGCAGCAGTCGGTTACTACCACGCCCATCCACGCCGTGCCCTCGGTGGGACTGCTTCCGACCAGGCATGCGCGGAGATCGACCAGATGACCGACAAAGGGTCCAGCCTGGACAACTTCAACACCACGAGCCCGGCCTCGGGTGGGCAGAATGGGAACGGTAACTATTCCGACCCCTCGTTGCCGATCATTTTCGGCGATAACGTGACCTACACGCAGAACAGCGTCGTGGCCGGGACGTCGCAGATCGCGCTTGTTCCGAAGTCATTCGAAGTATCTCCCGCCGGTAACGACACCGACTTCTGGGCCGAGATCCCCGAATGCGGCGTCGCACATGTGACTGACGCGACAGTATCCAATGGCTGGACCACCCGTATTTCCAAAACTGAGTCTTGTACCGATAAGGACTACGTTGCAGGAATGCACGACAACGTCGCGTCCAAGATCAGTTCTCGAAACTTCGGGAAGGGCCCGAAGACTCTGATTGGGCAGCATGGGTACTACCAGCCGATCAGGCAGTGGGTCGTCGTCGAAAATGACGATCAGGGTCAAGCCGCGGCTACCGACCTTACGAGCGCCGACGGCAAATCGGCCCTCGCGTTCATCCACTATCTGATTTCCGGCAAGGGACAGGCTGTGCTTGCCACCTTCGGCTATGACCCGATCAGTTAGCGGAAGCGTGAACGCAGCGCGTGAAGATACGCCACATCGCGCAGACGCTCGGAGGTAAGCAGAAGGCTGCCGCCCTCGTGGCGGCAGCCTTCGTCGGCTTGGGACTCGGGTACGGGGTCGCNNTATGTGCTTGCGAAGGGTCGCTTCCCAGGCCGGAACGTGCTCGAGACCTTGGGAAGCCTCCCGATCATCCTTCCACCGACGGTCATCGGTTATTACTTGCTCGAGGTGCTCTCTCCCGGTACTCAGGTCGGGGGCTTTCTGACGCGCGAGGTAGGCCACGTTCTTGTCTACAACGTCACCGGATGCATCATTGCCGCGACGGTGGCCGCGTTCCCTTTCTGCATGCGGGCCGCGCGCGCTGCCATCGAAGGGGTCGACCCCTTGTTCGAGCAGGCAGCGCGGACGATGGGCTTACCCAATTGGCGGGTTGCACTGCAGGTGACACTCCCGCTCGCTCGACGCGGCATCGCCGCCGGGCTGACCATCGGATTCGCCCGTGCCCTGGGCGAATACGGTGCCACACTCATGGTCGGCGGGGACATCAACGGCAAGACACGCACGCTGTCGCTTGCGATCCTTGATTCGTTCACCACGCCCGAACGGAACACGATGCTGCTGATCCTGGTCCTGATGGCGATCACGGCTATGACCGGCGTCGGGTTGCTCGGCCGAAGCCGGACATGACCGCCGCGCTTGAAGTAACGGTCGCTCGGCGAATAGGCGAGTTCGATCTGGACGTGGCATTCACGGTGGAGTCTGGAATATCGGTCCTGTTCGGCCCTTCCGGGGCAGGAAAGTCCTTGACCTTGGCTCTCATCGCAGGCCTCATCCGTCCTGACACCGGAACCATTGTGATCAACGGTTCTGTCGTCACTGACTGTGCCCACCGCATCTTTGTCTCTCCCCAAGGGCGTCGTGTCGGAATGGTCTTTCAGGATGGACTGCTGCTTCCGCACCGCTCCGTTCTCGACAACGTGGCCCTCGCTGTACGTCAGGAGCGCCGCCGCCGGGAACGCCGTGCGGTCGCCCATTCTTGGCTCGAACGGGTCGGTGCGGAACGGTTCGCGGACCGGCGACCGGGTTCGCTTTCGGGAGGTCAGCGCCAGCGGGTGGCGCTGGCGCGCGGTCTCGCCGGCGACCCGGCACTGGTGCTGCTCGACGAGCCACTCTCTGCGCTCGACGCCGCGGTGCGCGGTGAGCTGAGAGATCTGATTCGGGACGTGATCATCTCGTCGGGTGTTCCGGCTGTGCTTGTGACGCACGACGCGAGGGAGGCAGAGGACCTAGGTGACGTTGTCATCGCCTACGACGATGGGCGCGTGACCGGGAGACGCGTCATTGAGCGTGCTGTTCGTCCCGTGCCTCCGGGGGGCACACCGGAAAGCAGCGAACCAGGGTGACCGCGCTGATTCCCCATTCTTGGCTCAACAGTCTGGGCATACCGCCCTGGGTCTGGAATCCGCTGTCGGTGTCGCTCCGTGCAGCCTTCGAGGCGACGATTGTCGTCGCCGTCGCCGGTATCGCTCTTGGGTACCTTCTCGCAAAAGGCCGCTTCCCTGGACGCGGCGCGATCGAGACCGTGTTCAGCCTCCCGATGGCGCTCCCGCCCACCGTCGTTGGCTACTATCTCCTGACGCGAATGGGTGGACCCGGGCCCATCCGCAATGCGGAGATCAGCCTCTTCGGTCATCCGCTCACGTTTACCTTCACGGGGATCGTCATCGCGCAGATCGTCGAATCCTTCCCCTACTGCCTGCGCTTCTCACGAACGGCGATATCCGGCGTCGATCCTCGCTTCGAGCAGGCCGCCCGTGCCATGGGACTGTCTCGATGGCGGATCGCACTCCTCGTGACGCTGCCACTGGCGCGCCGCGGAATCGTCGCAGGTGTCGCGATGGCATTTGGCCGCGCCCTGGGTGACTTCGGGGCGACCATGATCGTTTCCGGATCGGTGCCTATGGCGACAACAATGCCGATCGCTCTCTACAACGCCGTATCCAACGGACCTCACGAGCAAGCGATGGTCCTGGCGCTCGTGCAGGTAGGCGTGGCATTGACCATCCTCTTCGGCGTCAGTCGCCTCGGAAAGGTCCGTGCCTGGTAGAAGAGCTGGCGTCGACCGCCCCGTCAGCTCTGCGTGGAGACCCCTTCGTGTCTTTTGTTTGCCACAGACGCGCGACTACGCACTTCGGCATCGGCTTCCTCGATGTGCGAGGTTGGTACGAACCATCGAATGACCGTTCCGATCACATCGGGACCGCCACCATTCACCCACTCCAGAGATCCTTGGCGTGCTCCTACGGAAGCCATCTGAAAGATCTCCGCCCATTCAAGATCCGGCTGGGTGTCCAATTGCCACTCGACTTCGACCCTGCTGCCGATTTCCTTGAAGGTGATGCGGTCGGTGATCCTGATCCCATCCTGACCCCTAGCCGCCATTGCCTTTGTCCTTTCACTCCCAATTGTCCACACACGCGGTGGCATTCCACGCTCGACACTAAGGCCGACCTGGCAGCGCGCATAGGGCCGAACGGCCCCATCCAGAGCGGGCGCGGTCCGTGGAATGAATCGCGATCACGAAGCTTCGCGTTCAAGATGTGCTTTGTGTGCGAGCCTGATGACTTCCTCTGACACCGAGCGTCTTTCGCCCTCGTGTGCAGGATGGTGTGCTGGGCACGCAAGATACGGGGTACCCTCAACCGGCTTCCCAAGGCGAAGGCATCCCCTGACATGGCAATTGTGGTGACGGTACACCGTGATGATGCTGCCAAGGATGAGGAAGTCAGGAATCGCCCCACCAAAGCCTGACCAAAAGCCGTACCAGGTTCCAGATTCGGCATCCGCCCCGGTATAGCGGAGGAACCAGTGAGCTGAGTCAGCCCAAAAGACAATTACGAACACCAAGAAGATAGTTGTTACCGATAGCAGCCCAACGATTATTTTTCGTTGCACGTGAACATACCCCCGCTTCTCACTTTCAGGGCCGTCCTCGACGGCAGGGACAAAAAATGGACCGCCTGCTCGGATCCGTCATTGTCCACCACTGGAATCTGAGAAGTATCCCACGCGATCCCGTGTCTATGGTTGATGCGAAACGTGCACTCTCAGGCCGTTCATTTGGACCGCATGCAATGGCAGGTCCGCCACGAGAGGGCGTTGTGGACGACCGCCGTTGACGGAAGGCGGACAGATGCAAGTACAGCGCCCACCGGAGCGGTGCCGGTTGTTCCTAGGAGGATCGATACCGCTCTCGGTCGGCGCGCCCGGTCGGGAGAAATCGTGTGCTCGCGTCGATTACTTCCGCCAGTCTCGGGCTGAGGCGATCTTTCAATCGTGAAATGGTACTCCGAGGTCTCGGTGGCTCGGCAGGGGAGACACGCCGTTCAGCTACCGCTGAGAGCGACCGCACCATGAGGTCAATCAGCTTGGTGCAGTCGGTCAAGGTGACCGGTGTAGAGGCCATGCAAACTTCGCCATTCCAATGGCTGAACACGATCGTGGCGGAGTCGTTGTGCCAGGTCGCTCGTAGGTACTGATCGTTCCCCCGAACGTCCTCGAGAAACACTCGATTGGGAGGCATCTGCGCCACGCCCTGAGTATGCACCCGTGGAGAGGAGATTGCCAGCGGAAGGGCCTGTGCGTTGACGGTGGGCCGGTCTTGGACCAAGGGACTCGGTCGGTGGACTGGGCAGTGGCTTGTCCATCCCTAACCTCGAGTCCCCCAGCAGACGCCGAAGCGACCGGCGCGCCTGGTTATGGGCCAGCCGGCCGTGGGCCGTGAAGCTGCGCCGGCGGCGGTGAAGTTCCAGTTCGACATGTTCGACCCCATCTCGTTCCGGATCCGGAACCTGGCCAGGACGGGGACATGGTTCTGACGGAGCGGCTGGACGAGGTAACCGCCAACGGGGTAATGGCTCCGGTTCCGGTCATGGGCCCGTCAGTGCGTAGATTCTCCTTCTTTGTCACACTTTCGTCACGTAAATCCATGTTCTCGTCACCCATTTCCTTGAGGTGAGTGTTTTCGTCGAGCCTCAGCGGGTACCGTTTGCACCCTGGTCGAGCGAACATTCGGTCGACGAGAACCTAGCCAGTGGGGGTTATGTCGGTGTCGCTCCTGGTTTCGCATAATGACTTTCTGGACCCGGTTGTGAGTAGATCGGTGCTGTCCGCAAGGACGGCCGGGCTGACGCTCTTCGCCGATTCCAGCAACGAAGTGAGCCTTTGGATATTGAGCATCTTCGACGGTGACCCATCGGAGAAAGGGACGAAGCGTCCCTATGAGTACTACCGCGAGGTGTACCCACCGCAGCCTGCGGGGGAGTGCCTCGCTGAAGCCGAGAGTGCGCTGCGGTCGTACTACGGCGTGGGTGGCTGGGTCAAAGACGAGGTGCCGTTGGCTGGCTTCACTCGTAGTTGGAGTCGAAGGGCCACATAAGCGAGCAGTCGGAGTAATCGACCCGTGCCGACGCCTGGTGGCAGGTTCCCGTGAGATTGCCCCACGGTCGGCACACAAAATTTGCCGACCGTTTGCCGTTCGATCACGAGCGGTTAACAAGCTGTTCTTAGGCTCGGCTGGGTTCGACGGCCTCGACCGGGCTGTCTGAAGGAGATGGAGTATGCGCCCAGCTTCCGCCCCCAGAGGGATCGTGCTGTGTGTAGCCAGCCTGGGATCTCTCGGGATTCTGCCTACATTTGGCAGCACAATTGCCAGTGCCACGAGAGGCCTCAATGCAGGTGCCAATGACTATGTAACCAAGCCCTTCTCATTTGAGGAGCTCCTCGCCCGGATTCGGGCCAGCGTTCGAACGGCAGGCCAGCCGACGGCGTCGGAAATCGTGGTGCAAGACCTCCTCCTCGACCTCTTGACCAAGATCGCGTGGAGGGCGGGTCGACGAATCGACCTTGCCCCGAGGGAGTGGGCATTGCTCGAGCTGTTCATGCGTCACCCAAGCCAGATCCTTTCCCGCGCACAGATTTTGGGGCGCGTCTGGGATTACTCCTTCGATTCAGGCACCAACGTCGTGGACGTCTATGTCGGCTACCTCAGACGCAAGATCAATGGACCAGGCCTTGCCCCCATGCTCTTCACGATTCGGGGAGCCGGGTACCGGTTCATTGAGTGAACGCGATGACGGCAGCCGTGTCGACGGGAACGTCAGCAGTCAATGAGCTGTGTTACCGGTCAATGCCGAATCGATGCAGGCCAAAGAGGTTGATGGCATTGCCTCGCAAGAGCGCGTAGGTCTCGGCCTCATCCAGTCCGGCTTCGGAACAAAGGGCGGTGGCCACCTTCTCGGTATAGGGAAAGGTCCCATCGGCGTGGGGGTAGTCCACTTCGAAGCAAATGTTCGACATACCGATGCGGTGACGCTGTTCGAGGCCTGGGGCGTCGTCGAAGATGCAGCCGAAGATCTGCCTGCGTACGTACGCAGACGGTGGTTCGGGCAGATGGATACCGTTTGTGCCAAAAGAGTTGTCCGTTCTCTGTTTCCATAGGGCGTCGGCCCGGTCAATGAGGTATGGCATCCAGCCGACTTGACCCTCGGCGTACGCCACGCGTAACTCGGGGGAACGTGACAACGTCCCAGAGAATACGAAGTCGAGGACAGAGTGCATGGTGTTCTGGAAGGCCAATGTCGAACTGACGATGAACGGTGCGTCCGGTGTCGTCTGTGGCATCCGCGACGATGAGCCGATGTGAGAGCAGAGGACTGTGTCCGTCGCTACACAGGCTCGGAACAGTGGATCCCAGCTCCCCGTGTAGAGCGATGGCAATCCGAGTGCATAGGGATTCTCCGGGAAGGTCACGGCGTGGCTTCCGTTNNTCGCCCGCACACCATTCGTCAATGATCCAATCGTTGTAGGCCTTCACGCAGAGAAGCGCCAGCGCCTTGTCTTGTTGCTCGGCGAATGTCTGCCCGCAGAATCTGGGCAGGGTATTGGGAAAGCAGACGGAGGCCTCCACATGGTTCTCGTCCATATCGGAGAGTCGGGCGTGTTGTTGCCAGGCGCCTGGCCGCATTTCGTCGAATGTGACCGTGCCCCAGCACAACTCACCCAGCCCTACCGCCGCCGACATGCGGGCTACCGGCTTGACCAACCCGTCGTAGTGCCAGATGTCCGCCCACGTGCCGTCTTCCGACGCCTGCCAGGCGCCTCCCTCTCCGCCCAGCAACCCACCCCGCTCACGTACGATTCGGGGGCCTCTCTCCCGGTAGCGCTCTGGTAGCCGACTTGACCACAGATCGGGTGGCTCGACGACGTGGTCGTCGACAGAGATGATCCTCGGGATGCGCTCGGCCAGGTCGCTCACTGGGTACCTACCGTGGTGGTGTCGCGCCCCGAGCGAAGGACGCGACCTGGCCGAGCGCTTGTCGGCGCACCGTCATGGAGGATCTCCATTCCGTTGACGAACACGTGCTTGATCCCGATGGCGTCGGACACCAGGCGGGTGCCGCCGCCGGGGACGTCCTGAGCCAAATACGGGGCGGCGGCGCCAACGCTGTCGGGGTCGAAGAGGACGAGGTCAGCGAAGGCACCCTCGGTGATGAGACCACGGTCGCGCAATCCGAACAGGCGCGCCGGGGCATGGGTCATCAACGCTACGGCACGCTCGAGGGACACGAGCCTTCTACCGCGCAACACGTCTGCGAGAAAGCGGGTCGTGTACGGGGCGCCGATGGAGCGGTCGATGTGCGCGCCGGCATCGGAGCCGCCGAGGAGCACGTCCGGGTGCTCCCAGACCTGGCGCCGCAACTCCCAGTCGGCGTCTGTGTCGCTCGTCGGTTGTGGCCACAGGACGGTCCGGAGTCGGTCCCGGACGACTATCTCGGCCACGCACTGGAACGGATCCTGACCGAGGGAACGTGCGATCTGGTCGACTCGCATCCCGGTGAACCGAGCGTTGNNGGATCAGAAAGCCGGCGCATTCGTTCATCGACACTTGCGTCGAGTACGGCGCCCCAGCCGGGGATCAGCCACAAGGCGCAAAAGGTGTCGAAGCTCATCGTCATTGGGACGAGGATCGGCATGGTGAGGGCGACGATGCGTGCGCCGGCCGAACGGGCCCGGGCCGAGGCCTCGAGCTGGTGCGCCGGGCGGTCGGGATCGGCGGCCTCGATCCCCAGGACGTTCCAGTTCAGCGGCCGCCGGGCCGTCGCGCTCAGTGCTACCAGGAGATCCATGTCGGCGTCCGTGAATCGCCGTAGGCAGCCTTCGATAATCGCCTCCAGGGTCGTTCCCGGGTGTTGACGAACGACCTCGCACAGAGCCAATTGCTCGATGCGATCCGCGGCGCGGCTGGGGACCGGCCCCCCGTCCCCGTCGTCGTGGGTCGGGGACGCGCTGGTCGACAAGCCCATGCCGCCGGCGGCGAGGGACTGATGGAGCAACTCGGCCATGGCAGCGACTTCGGAGGCGGTGGCGGCACGTTGGTTGGCGTCTTCGGCCATGACGAACCGTCGGAGTGCGCAGTGCCCGACCAGGAACCCGGCATTCACGCCGATCGATCCGTCCAGATGCTCCAGGAATTCGCCGAAACTCTGCCAGCTCCAGGGCAGTCCGGTCTCGAGCGAGGCCAGCGACATCCCCTCGACCTTCGCCATCATTCGCCTGGTGTAGCCACGGTCGCGCTCGAGCAGGGGAGCCAATGTGAAGCCGCAGTTACCCCCGATCACGCTCGTGACACCATGGGTGCTCGAGGGAAGGGCCCAGGGGTCCCAGAACAGCTGGGCGTCGTAGTGGGTATGCGGATCGACGAAGCCCGGGCAGACGACGAGATCGCTGGCATCGATGGTGCGATCGGCGGGTTCATCCACCGCTCCGACGGCGACGACGCGTCCATCCCGCACGCCGATGTCGCCAAAGAACGGGGCAGAACCCGTACCGTCAACGATACGGGCGTTCGCCACCTTCACACTCAGCACCGGTCGAAGCTATCACCGAGGTCTGAGAAAGGCGCACCTAGCCCGCGGCGGATATCGGAGCAGCCAGTTTGATGCCTCCCAGAGAGCCGAAGAAGTTCGCACTGCCGAAGTTGAACACACCACCATCGGATGCCACGAGCGAATAGCCGGTGCTCTGGAGCGAGAAGTTGGCGAAGTTCAACGCATAGGCGGCGGGGACGATGCCCACGATGGGGGAGTTGAGATGCGTCCCACCCATGGAGCCCAGGAAACCTGCATTCCCGAAGTTGAAGACACCACCATCGGACGCCACCAACCAGTAACCGTCGGGCACGATGGAACCGGTCGCCGCGTCCACCGATCCCGGGGTTGAGGCAATGCCGACAATGGGGGCATTGAGATGCGTGCCACCCATGGAGCCCAGGTAGGGGGCGTCGCCGAAGGTGAAGATCCCGCCGTCGCGGCCTACCACCCAGTAGCCACCGCCGGATGGGGTCCGGGCGATCCCCACGATGGCGCCGTTCAGATGTGAGCCTGGCTTGAGGACTCCGGGGACCGAACCCATGAAGGTGGCGTCACCGAAGGTGAAGATTCCGCCATCGGCGCCGACCAACCAGTACCCGCCACCATCTTCGGTGCCCGCGATGCCCACAATGGGTGCGGCCAGAGCCGCTCCCTTGAGCGACCCATAGTTAGTGGCATCTCCGAAGGCCGCCACGTTGCCGTTGCTTGCGACAATCCAATACCCGCCACCGTCGGGCGTGTTGGCCATGCCAACAACCGGAGCGCCCAGAGAGGATCCCGGCGCTGAACCGTAAAAGCCACTGGAGCCGAAGTCGAACACCCCGCCGTCGCGGGCCGCCATCCGGTAGCCGCTACCTGCGGCGGGCACGTTGAACACCTGCGTTCCCCCGGGGCTGACCGTGATGGTGTTTCCCGAGATGGTGCTGGAAACGAGGCCCGACTGCCAGATCCCGTAGTAGACGCCGGAAATGGTGTTGTTCTCGATCAGGGTTCCCGTGAGCGGAGCAAAGACGGTCAGGACCTCTACACCTGCGGTTTGGGTGAGGTTGGCGCTCGCCGGGGGTCCCTCGGCGTCGCCGGGCCCGCCTCCGGCGCCCCCGTGGAGGGCGTCGGTGCTGAAGACGTTGTCTTCCACGATGTTGCCGTTGATGTCCTGAAGGGGACTGTGGCTGTGGATGGTCATGCCGGCCAGTCCGTTCCCGGTGGCGGTGTTTCCCTTGAACGTGTTGTTGTAGACGCCTGAACCCGGAGCACCTGCCGCGGCAAGCAGACCGGCGGCGCCGTTGTCATTGGCCGTATTGTTGATGACCATGTTGTTGTAGACACCGCCCTGGGACGGCTGCGGCTGCCCGGTGGTAGGCCCACTGGTCGACACCGCGTTCGTGCTGTGGCCGGCGAGGGTGATCCCGCAGTCAGTGGCGTTGTCCGACACGGTGTTGCCGCTAATCGTGTTGCCGTCGGTCGGGCCTACCTCATCGGTCAGGAGGATGCCACCGACGTTGTTCTCAACGGTGTTATTGGTCACTGTCGAGTTCGCCACGCTCATGAGATGGATCGTCTCGCCGTAGTCGTCGAATGGATTCGGGGGTTGCGGGCAGTCTGCGGCCGTCGGGTGGTTAATGCAGGCGTCGTTGTTGTTCACGACATTGTTCTCAATGAGAGCCCCGGTGACACTTACCGCGGGCGTAGGCGAACTCGGGGGAGTGAAGACGCAGCCGGTGATCGAGGGAGTCGATGGCGTCACACAGATGCCTTCGTTGTCGGCATTTTCCACCGTCAGGCCATTGACCGTGACACTATTGGCGTTGATGACGAGGCCATTGGCCTCTCCGGTGGCGTCGATGATGGTATTGGATGCCGAGCCGCCCGCGCCGGAGTCCGAGGCGATCGTGAGACCGCTCAACGACGCTCCGACGGTGTCGGAGGTGCCAGACGGATTGTGCGCCGACGCGTAGGTACCCGGCTCGAGGAGGATGGTGTCGCCACTGCCCGCCTGCGACAGGGCATAGCCGAGGGTGAGACAGCTGTTCGATTGACAGTTGCCCGTGTCGCTTCCGGTGGTCGCGACTTTCAAGGTGGTCGCCGCCGAAGCCGGTGACGCGGTAACTATCGCAACGGCGATACCGCTACCTGCCACCAGCGCCGTTGCAGCCACCATCCGGCCGAGCTTCCTACCGATACGTCCAAAAGTCCGTTCCATCGATTTCCTCCCTCGAGTCCCTCTGACCAACTGCAACTGCCGTTCGACCTGCGACCTCTAGGCCTTCGGTGCCACCTGCGACCGCCCCATGGCCACGCCGCCGACAAGCCTGCGAAGCATTATGTGGCGCTGACTGGCAGCGGGTCAACTGAGAGCATCAGTGTTGTGTGCCCTCAGTCAATGGGAAATGGGGGCAGCATCCGAATGTCCTTCGTGTTAGAGCGCGCGCCATTAGGCCACAGC
>PMLV01000189.1 GCA_003160635.1 Acidimicrobiaceae bacterium
ACAGGGAAGGAGTGTTGTTGGCCAGTGGAGGGCTCGCCGAGCGTGAGGCAGCGCCGGCTTGTTGTTCGAGAGCAGAGCTCCTTGTTGTAGAGGCGACGTGGTGGTTTTGGAGTGACGTGGTGCTGGCGAAGTTGTCGACACTCACGTGCGGTCAGGCTGCCCACTCGTACTCGTGGATAAGGCCGTCGAGGATGTCGCGGCGGGCAACGGTGCCACCTTCGATCACCGCGACGGGGTGGGGAACTGGCTGGGCGAGCCGCAGACCACGATGAGACCGTGCTTCGTTGTAGTGCCCGACGTACTCGTTGAGCACAGATTCGAGATGTCCTCGGGAGATGACGAGGACATGATCGAGGCATTCTTGGCGGATGGTGCGGACGAATCGTTCCGCATATGCGTTCGCACGAGGCGAGCGGACCCGAGTGCGGATGGTCTCGATGCCGATCGAGGCGAACACCTCGTCGAAGCTCCTCGTGAACTTGGTATCCCGGTCGCGCATGAGGAACCGCAAATGCCGGCCGACTTCTTCGAGATCGGCGGCGAAGTTGCGTGCCACCTGGGTGACCCAGGGGCCGTTCGGGTTGGTGGTGACGCCGAGGACGTGCACGACGCGGCTGTGGATCTCGATGACGAACAGCACGTAGAACCGGCGCAAGAGGACCGTGTCGACATGGAAGAAGTCAGTAGCCACGATGGCCTTGGCCTGGGCGGCGAGGAACTGTGACCAGGTCGGCCCCTCTCGTCGGGGAGCCGGTGGGAGACCGTGACGTCGCAGGACCGCAGCCACGCTCGTCTTCGACACACTGACGCCGAGCTTCCTCAGTTCTCCGACGATGCGGAGGTAGCCCCAGCGGGGGTTCTCCTGTCCGAGGCAACAGATCAGCGCGACGGTCTGCTCGGGCAGGGTCCGACGACCTGGTCGTCGGTGGGGGTAGGTCCAGTGCTTCTTCACCATTGCACGGTGCCATGTCAGGATCGCATGTGGCGTGACGAGGAACGAGCGCCATCGCTCGCGAGGTACGAGGCTGGCCAAAAGAGCGACCAAGGCACGGTCGGACCAGGTGAAGCGGGGACGGCCGACCTGTCGGCGCAGCACGGCCAGTTGGTGACGGAGTACGAGGATCTCCGCCTCCTTGGCCGCGGCGTCCATCCGATGGACACAGAGCAGCCCGAGGACGCGACGGACCAGACGGTAGAGGAAGGACAGGGCCACGAAGGGCGAGCCTCGCAGCGTGCGTTATGGCTGGTCAAGCTGCGTCAGGGAGTTTTTGGACCCTTCACCGTCTGGCCATCGAGCTGTTCAGCGGAACCGTCTATATCGGGGACGCTGAATTTGACGTTGCAAACGAGAAAACTCGAGAACGATGTATCGAGGCAGTCGGTGCCGGGTCCGCTGGACGGCACTGAACTAGCCCAAAGGTAGGTCCATCGCTCGGGGACTGGCTGCCTTCTTCCCCTCCGTGGGGAGCGCAGGGCGCCGAAGCATTGGATGTCGCGCATGACGCACCCTTGCGGGAATCTTCATCGGGCAGGTCTTACGGGACGCCAGTTTGGTCGGAGGGGAATCGACAGCTTGTTGGCGACGTAGCCTTCGATCTGCGGGAGGCCCCGGAGGTCACTGAAGTGACTCTGCCGGGGACCGTCGCCGTGTGCCGCCGCCTAGATTCGCTCCGTGCGGGTCCATCTGGCCGTGACGTTGGAGCGCCTGAAGCACAAGAGCAACGTGCACGTCGAGCGCGAAGACCTGCGTATCGCCTACTGGGAGACGATCACGGCGCCGGCCCATGCCGATGGCAAACATAAGAAGCAGTCCGGCGGACACGGGCAGTTCGGCATCTGCGACCTCCGGTTGGAGCCCCTCCCCCGGGGCGCGGGCTTCGCCTTCCATGACGAAGTGGTCGGCGGCGCCATCCCCCGCCAGTACATCCGGGCGGTCGAGAAGGGCGTGGCTGAGACGGTGGGCTCGAGGTCATCATCCCGGCGGATTGCCAGGGCGACGTGTTGGGCGATCTGCATGCCCGCCGTGCCCGCATTGTTGGCACGGACCAGGGTAACGACGGCTACAGGTCGTCTTTGCCACGCCCCCGACGGCGGAGCTCATGCGCTCTGCCGTCGACCTTCGGGCGCTCACCGGTGGGCGGGGCTCCTTTACCGCCGGCTATGACCACTATGACACGGTGCCCGAGCACCTCACCGCCTCCATCGTCCAGGGCGCCACGGCCTGACCATCGTCGCTGATCCTACGGCGGGAGACCGATCTCAACCGCCGACCTCCCGAAATTTGATCCCCCCAGCAGAGCACGGAACGGGCACCCCCCGTTAGCGGCCGCCCCTTCTGGGTATAGCTACCTCCACACGAATACGGGAGAACAGGTACCGATACCGATGACCACAGCGGAGGACGCAACCAATACCGTCGCAACGGCACTACGCGGCGCAGTGGGTAAAGCAGCCGATCTGATCGACTCGACCCATCTCCACTCCCTTGGAGACGCCGGGCACGAGGCGGCCTCCCGAGTGCTGGCGGGTACACCGGACCTGACTGCACGCTTGGGCTCGGCTCCCGTGGATCTGCATTCGCTCCGCGTCTCGACCGCTCGCCGAGCGCATCAGCTCGCACACTCGATTGACGACCGAGCGGACTCGCTCGCCCCCACAAAGTCAGGCGGCCACCGATGGCACAAGCGGTTCTTGGTGCTCGCACTGGCTGGCGCAGCAGCTTTCTACCTCAGCCGGAAGCTGACGCAGGGGAAGACTCCATCGCTGCGGGTGTACGAACCACCCGTGGAGATACTGCATGAGGAAGTGATCGCTGACGGCTCATCCACCGGGGCCACCCCAGGGGAGCCGGCCGACGCCATGCCGACCACACCCGGTCCCAAGAACAGCTCGAACGGCACACGATCCAAGAAGGCTGAGGCCAAGTAGCGGTCCAATTCTTCGGCGTGGCTCGCATCGGTGCGGGCCATTCGCATGAGACGAGGAGCTGATGGGGAGCATTCGGGATCTTCTCGCCATAGTGGACAGCTGGCAACAGCGCACCAGCGTGGCCGCGCCCGCCTTTGGCGTGGTCAAGAAGTTCGGCGACGACCGCATGAACCAGTACGTGGTGGCGCTCGGCTGGTACGGCTTCCTGTCGATCTACCCACTCCTGCTCGTCGTCATCACGATCTTCGGGTTCATCGGTGCCGCTTCACTGGGACACGGCATCGTGTCGACCCTGCACGAGTTTCCAGTGGTGGGCAGTCAGTTCAATCCCGAACACGGCTCTCGTGAGCTGCACGGCAGCGCCATCGGTCTGGTGGTGGGTCTGGTCGGACTCATTTACGGTGCACAGGGTGTGACGCAGACAGCGCAGGGAGCCATGGCCCAGGCGTGGAACCTCTCGCCACTCGTCACGCCGGGATTCCTCCCCCGACTGGCCCGCAGCATCATCGCCCTCATCGTCATTGGAGGATCATTCGTCCTGAACGCGTGGGGCACCACTATCGTCGCCGGTTCCGGGCACTCCATGGTGGTGCGGACCCCGCTTTTGATCGCCATGCTGGTATTGAACGCGGGCTGCTTCGAAGCCGCCTTCCGGGCCCTCACTCCCACGTCAGTGACCACTCGCTCGCTCCTCCCCGGGGCCATTCTGGGCGCCGTTGGCTTCACGGTGCTGATCACGGTGGGATCCGGGCTGCTCCAGCATCAACTACGGCACAGCTCCTCCACCTACGGACAGTTCGGCGCCATCATCGGCCTGGTCGGCTTCTTGCTCCTGCTGGCCAAGATCAGCCTGTACGGCGTCGAGCTCAACACCGTGCACCATCCTGTCCAAGAACTTCGGGATCTCGAAGACCTCGGTGGAGTCGATGGCCAGTTCACTCGGCGTAAGTCTCGGCGGTGCTCTCACCAAAGCCGACATGAAAGCGTTCACCCAAGAGATGCAGGCGTCGGGGCTACAAGCCGATACGTCATCAACGAAGCTCCAGGGCCTCAGCACGACCGGGGTGGCGAATCTCACTGCCCTCGAAAGCAAAGCAGCATCCATGAACGCCTCGCTGGATTGGGCGAAGCTCGGCGCGTCGATCGACGCGGGACTCGCGGGCGGGATCACCAGCAACACCGCCCTTGTGACCGGTGCCGTCACCGCTGCCCTCAACCAGGGTCTGGCGGCTGCCAAAACCCATCTCGGGGCGCACTCGCCGTCCCAAGTGGCAGCCGCCCAGATCGGCCTCCCGTTCATGCAAGGGATCGCGTTGGGCATCACATCCAATCTCGGCTTGGTCACCACGGCCATAGCTGGGGTGACGAACAGCGCAATGGCATCGGGTGCCCTGTCGGGGTCCGTCAGCCTCGCCACGACGGCGTCCAACTCTGTCGGTTCCTCGCTGGCATCGCTCGACGCCGGGGGAATGCAACCGATCGGGAGCGAGTCCAACGGTGGCGCAACAGCAGGCCCGGCCATTGGCACCTACGCACCGACAGTCACGATAAACGGAACCGGTCTCACGGCAGCGCAAGTCACAACGGCCATCCAAAACGCACTTGAGGCGGACCACCAGGAGCTCATCCGAACATTGCAGGCGGCCTGATGAGTATCGTTCCGCTCGTGGCCGACGAGTGGGGATCTGACGACGATCTTTGGCTAGATGCAGCGGGGCGGGTTGAAGATCCTGACGGCGCGGTCCAGTTCGTGCGCCAGTACCTCGAGTACTTCAGGGATGACCGCCTCGACGACGCTGCCGCGGTCTTGGATTCAGACTACGAATCGCACATGCCGCAATTCGATCTCACAGAGCTCCTTGGTCCAGGCTGGGGCGTCGCCGGCTACGCAAGATTGGCCAGTGAGGGTGGGGAGATCGTTCGCTTCGTGGCCATCGATGTCACCAAGGGTGCCGTGATCGTTCCGCATGGGACAGAAGCCAGGGGGGTCGATTTCGTGGTCCGCAGAGGTCCAGAAGGATGGCGCCTTCTGAGGATCATCCCGCGACTCGGCCCCTGACGCGACGAAGCGCCCCGAAGGGCGCCCGTCGTGGACCGGCTTATCGATAGGTATGTCAGGCCGGATGGTTATCGCTCTCTAAGCGGGCCGGAGTCTGCTTTTTCCTTCGCAAGCAGAGCGGACAGGTCCAGAGGCCCCCCTCAAATTTCCATCGGGAGGTCAGGGCCTCAAGCTCGTACTGGTCACGGGGAGGAGTAGCCTCCTCCAGGCCCGGACCGAGCCGGCCACAAAGATGGCAGACGGGGGGAGATTCAGTCGTCATGGCCCGAAACGAGGATGGCGAAGTGAAACACACCTGCGTCCTTCGATCCTCTCGATTTAGCACCCATACCACGAGAGTGGCTTGGCAGAGTCAGCGGCGTCGCAATCCGTACCCAATTTCTGCCCAACGGGTTAGCAGGTGGGTGTGTCAGGCCCCGAGCTTGAGTGACGCCACTGCCGCCGCGCCGTCAACGCTGGAGTACGCAACATGGCCAGCGGTGACCGCCGGGCTGGAGTGGCCGAGCAGCTCCTGAGTCACCCGGATGTCATGCGTGTTTGCGTAGACCTCACTGCCGAACCAGTGTCGCAGCTGATGGGCAGTAGCGTTTATGCCCATTTCGTGTAGATAGTCGCCGATGGCGATGCTGACCGTGTAAGGAAGGTGACGCCCTCCCCTCGGCCGCACGAATGGCGCCGGTTCTCGGCAGCGGCAGGCATCGGAGAGCCTCCATGACGTCGGGGTGAATCGGGACGATCCGCTCCTTGGCGCCCTTTCCGAATCGCACCCGAATGAGGCCCTTAGCTTCGATGATGTCGTCCCGGTCAAGGCCGGCGATCTCCTGGCACCGAAGGCCGGCGAAGGCTGCCAGGGCCAACATGGCCCGCATCTGAGCTTGCAGTTAAACCTCCAAAACC
>PMLV01000153.1 GCA_003160635.1 Acidimicrobiaceae bacterium
CGAGCCGTATGAGCAGTGGCGCGTTATGCGCAGTGCTGGTGTGTCGGGCCTGGTGAGGGCGGGGTCGGCGATCGAGCGCTGCGCATAATCCTGGGTGGCGGGCTCAGAGGTTGGTGAGCCATTCGAGCAGTCCGGGGTCTTGGTTCCATTCGGACAGGTCGTCGGTGACCACGTCGGGGTAGGCAGCTTCGAGGGCTTTGCGTTTCGCTTCGGTCGAGGCGCGGGCGTAGATTTCGGTGGTGGACAGGTCGACGTGGCCGAGGATGTCGCGGATGTAGGGTAACGGGACACCTGCCTCGTAGAGGTGCATGGCTTTGCTGTGGCGTAGGACGTGGGGGCTGATTTGGGCGTCGGCCAGCGGCGGGTCGTTTGTTTTGGCCTGGTATTTGCGGATGATCCAGGCGATACCGCCACGGCTGAGTTTGGTCCCGTGCTGATTGAAGAACGCCGGGTGGTCGTCGTGGCCGGGTTTGTCCAGGCGATGTTCGGCTAGGTGGGCGGCCACGAGCGCCGCGGTGTTGTCCATCAGCGGGACGTGGCGAGTCTTGCAGCCTTTGCCGGTCAAGGCGGCCATGGCCGGGTGTTGGAGGCGGATGTCGCGGACGGTGAGGTCGGCGAGTTCTTGGACCCTGGCTGCGGTGTCGTAGAGGGTGGCGAGCAGGGTGGCGTCGCGTCGGCCCCGACGGGTGGACCGGTCCGGCTGGGCGAGCAGACCGCGGGTCTGCTCGACGGTCAAGTGGTTGACGGTCGGTTGGGCCTGTTTCTTGGCGGGGATGGCGAGGATGTCTTGGCAGCAGGCCATCCGGGCTGGGTCCTCCGATTGCAGCCACGTGTGCAACGAGCTGATCGCGGCGAGGCGCTGGTTGCGGGTTGACGTACTGTTGCCTCGGCCGTTTTCAAGCCAGTCGAGAAACCCTTTGATGGCGGCGGCGTCAACGCGGTCGAGGGTGAGCTTGCCTGGCGGGATTGATTTTTCGTCGCGGAAGTAGACGATCAGGAGTTTGAACGTGTCGCGATACGACGCGATCGTGTTGGGCGAGCAGCCGCGCAAGCCGGCCAGGTGGCTTGTGAGGAAGCGGCGCAGGTAGAGCGCGAAGTCAGTCGCCATGGCTTGGTCCTGCGGTGATGGGTGCGACGACGTCGCCGGTGGCCTGTTGGACTCGGGCGGTGATGTCGGGGTAGGACTCGGCGGTCAGCCTGAGGTAGTAGGCGGTGTCGCCGAGCGACGAATGGCCCATATAGGTTTGCAGGACTGGCAGCAGCGCCCCGACGTCTTGGCCTTGTGCGAACCACAAACGCAGATTGTTGACCGCGAAGGTGTGGCGGAGATCGTGGACGCGGGGACCGCGTCCTGGCCCGCCGTGAGAGATACGGGCCTGCCACAGGAACCGGCGGAAGTTCTTCTCGACGTTCCCCAACGTCAACGCCAGACCGGCCCTGCCGGGGAAAAACCAGTCCCGGCCGGGCCGTCCGTCGACCTGGGCGTGGTAATCGGCGAGGCGGACACGCAGCGGCTCGGAGACAGGCACTTGCCGGTCTTTGCCGCCCTTGGCGTCGCGGATCTGGAGGACTCCGGCGTCGGTGTCCACATCGTCGGGGCGCAGCAGGCGGGCTTCGGAGCAGCGCAGACCGCAGGCGTAGATCGTCCGGAACAGCACCGGCATGACCAGATGCCGGAACGGGACCTCCGAGCAGTAGCGGCAGCGGTCAGTTCGGGCGAACAAGGCCGCCAATTCCCCGTCGGTGTAGATATGCGGGACATAGCGGGCCGGCCTGGCCAGCACCCCTCCGGGCAGGATGTAGGCCTCGACGCCGCGACGGCCCAGCCAACGGGCCAACTCCCTGACCGGTGAGGCCAGGTTTTGCAGGGTCGCCGGTTTGACTCCCCGTCGCCGGGCGGAGGCGACCCACGCCTCGACCGAGGCTTGGGTGACGGTGCCCACTCCGGGGAACTCGCCGCGGCAGAATGCTTCGAACCGGTCCAGCACCCGCTCTTCGGCCGCGTACTTGTAGCCAACAGCGCGTTTTTGCGCGACCAGGGCCGTGATCGCGTCGGCCAGCGCAATGTCGGGGGTCATCGTGACGCCTCGGTTGCCGGAGCGTCGGGGTCCAGGGCGCACTTGGCCAGCAGCCCCAGCGACGATTTCAGATACACGCCGGTCGACTTCACAGACTGGTGACCGAGGATGTCGGCGATCTGCTCGACCGGTGTGCCGTCCTCCATCAGGCGGGTGGCCAGCGTGTGCCTCAGCGAGTGCATGCCGTGGCGGCGTTTCTCGCTCACCGCGACATGAGCCGCCCGGGCATGCTTGACCAGGATCTGGTGCAGGTGGTCTTGGTCGGAGAACGGGCCGATCGGGGCGGTGTGCCGTATGAACACCTGCGGGCAGTCGCTGACCGGCCGACCACTGCGGATGTAGTCGATGACCGCCCAGCCGACGTCTTTCAACAACGGCAGCCACACCCTGTGACCGGTTTTGCTCTGGACGACCGACAGCCGGTTGCCCAGCCAGTCGAAGTCGGAGAACTCCAGCCGTTTGACGTCGATGCCGCGCAACCCGAGCCTGGTGACCAGCAAGATGATGGCGTAGTCACGCTTCCCGCACGGGTTGCCCCGGTCGACCGCGTCCACGATCTTGGTCACATCGGCCGGGTCCCACACCGACGGGATCGTGGTCTGCTTGCGGGACTTCACAGGCGGGACCGCGTCCACTATGGCGACATCGACCAGTCCGTCGCCGGACGCGAACCTGAGAAAAGAACGCAAAGCGCACAGTTTCTGCTCGACGGTCTTGAACTGGTATCCGGCCAGCGCAGCGACGAACGCCTCGACCGTCGCTGCGTCGCAACGGGCCATCCCGCCGCGTGTGTCCACGAACGCGGTGAACTCGCCTGCCACCGTCCCATAGCTGCGCACGGTCGACACACTGCGGTCGGCGCCCCGCAGCCACGCCTCGAAGCGGGCGACGGTATCGGCCCCGTCCCCGCTCAGCTTGGTGATAGCGCGCGAGTAGCGGCGCAGCACCGCCCCGTGGACCACGTAATCGCCCAGCATCTGGGCCACCCTGAACAAGTACACATCGGTGCCTTTGAGCGTGCCAGCCTGCTCCTTCTCGAAAAAGCCGCACGCTTCGTCGACCCACGCCATGGCCAGATCCAGCGAGAACTCTTCCACGCCACGGGCAGCGAAAAACGTCTCCAGACGCCGCCAGCAGCCCCGATACCAGACCATCGTCGAGTCCTTGTAGCCCAGACGCACCAACTCGGCGTCCAAGCCGGACAGCACCGCGGACAAAGCCACCATCACAGCCGACCTCCAATCACACCGGCCCGGCACCATGCCGACCGCGTGATCAGAATCGTCCAGGATTATGCGCAGCGCTCGATCGCCGACCCCGCCCTCACCAGGCCCGACACACCAGCACTGCGCATAACGCGCCACTGCTCATACGGGGCAT
>PMLV01000118.1 GCA_003160635.1 Acidimicrobiaceae bacterium
CAATCAGTTCCGGCGTGAGCCCTAAGGTGTCTTTGCGCGACATTGACGCCCTTCACGAATGGGCGACGCAGCGAGACCCTCCCTACTCCATCTGGTTGATCGTCAGCACCTGGGTCGCCGGACTCGATTCGACGCCGTGGCAGGCTCCGAGTGTCCCGTTTGAAGAACTCGCCCGTGGACGGGTCGTAGTAGCGCCCTACTACGACCTACCGGGGATAAGTCGGAACAGATTGCTTCCTCAGGCTTTGACAATGGCGTATGCGGGTACTACTTAGACGTAGCTCGAAACGAACGAGAGGAAGTGCTCAGTGTATGACCCTTACAACCTCGAGCGTTTCGTCACCGCCCAGGATGGCGGCACGTACGACCAAGCGACGGCGGAGCTGCGGGAGGGGCAAAAGGTCAGTCACTGGATGTGGTTCATCTTCCCGCAGATTGCCGGACTCGGGCAGAGCCCGACCTCGCGAACCTATGCAATTTTTTCACTGGACGAGGCCAGGGCCTTCCTGTCCCACCCGGTGCTTGGTCCCCGACTCGTCGAATGCGCGGGGATCGTGGCCCGCTTGACGGGTAAAACGGCCGAGCAGATATTCGGGGTTATCGATGCCCAGAAGCTGCGTTCGTCGATGACGCTCTTCTGTCGTGCCGTGGCGGATGAGCCGTCGTTCACCCAGGTACTCGACATCTATTTCGACGGCCAGCAGGACGAGGCGACGGTCAATCGTTTATGAGCGCGACGTACGGGCTCTCACCGACCAGCCTCTTGACATGCTCACGCAGAGGCGAGAGTCGGCACCTCGACCTCTTCTCCTCCCCACGGCAATCTGGCCAAGGCAGCTTCATGGCGCTGGGCTCTCAGTTCCATGATCTCGGCGTTTCGTCGTTCGAACTCTTTGGCGCGGGCAACTGCCGCCGCCAAGTCCTCGGGGGACGTGAGCACGCGTACACTTCCAACCCGGCTCCGGCGTCCAGCTTCAGTAACGAGTTCCATCTGAGACCTTCCCTGTGAGGTCGTCGTCCGTGTGGGATCGACGTAGACAAATGGTCGTTGCCTGATGGATATATCCAGTTTTGCCGGATTGAAACCTCGTCGGACGACGGCGCACCCGGTTGGCAACCGGTCGACCGACGATCCGAGGCGGTTCAGGGGCTGCTACTCGCCGTCGTCACCATGAGTTCGGACGGTCTCGGCCCTTTGTAATGGGGCCACGGCAGGGGGATCGTGGGCGCCCTCTGCGTATGCGGCGGCGGAGCGATTCACGTAGTCCAAGAGTTCCGGCTGCATGCGATGGAGGCCCCTACGGTCGTACCAGGTGGTGATGGCGACACCCAAGATCAGCCACAGCACGAAGCCCAACCCGGTGAGGATGAATCCCCTGGTGAGGCCGGCGGCGCCTGAGGCGTTGAAGTAGAGAATGGACCGGGTGCCGTCGAGAATCTGGCGCAGCGGCTCGAAATTGGCCATGAACTTCAGCACTCCGGGTAACGCTTGCAGTGGGATCGTCCCGCCCGAAGAGGCGAGGGCGAGATAGACGAAGAGGAGGATGGCTACAAGCTGGCCCAGATTCCCGAGCGCAGCGAACAGGACGAGGGTGCCCATGGCGATCACGACTGCGGCGAACGAGAGAAACACCCAGAGGAGTGCGATATGGGAGGCATCCATCCTCAGGATGCCGATGGCGACGAGCAGCATCAGCCCGGTGAGGATGGGCGGGATCACCGGGGCCATGGCCCATTTGGCGAGCAATGTCTGCCAGCGTGTGATGCGCACCGGCATCCGCTGCTGCCACTTCGGTCCCACCTCGTTCGTGGCGTAGCCGAGTGCTCCGTCAATCGTGGCGTTGATCAGGGTGGCTCCCAAGAACCCGCACATGGTGGCCAGCAGGGAAACGTAGAAGGCGCTCAATCCGAGCGCGGAATGGGGAGGAAGCGGTCGGTAGGCCACCGTCGTCAGCGTGAAGGGATTCTTCCGAAGCGCAGACATGCTGGCGCTGGAAGCAACGGTACCGGGAACCGTGCCGGCGATCTTGTGACCGACCGCGTGGGAGATTGCCGTCAAGGCCGGATCGGCGACCCCCGTGGCCAGACTGACGCCGAGGCTGCCTGCCCGTACGTTCGTGAGCAGCCGGATCGTCGGCAGTGACGGTGCGGGCCCGTTCGATGGCTCCACACCGTAGAGGCCCAAGGTCGAGACGGTGAGGTTCGAGGGGATGACGATGGCCGCGTACGCCGCGTTCTTGTCGAGAAGCGCTAAGGCCTCGGGCATCGTGACCGAGTCAAGGGAGAGTCTGGTCGACACGGCCGAGGTCGTCATGAGCGCTGCGACAACCTGCTTCCCGATACTGACCTGCTGTGTCCCGACAGTGGATCCGGAGTCTTCATTCACTACGAGCACCGGCAGCCCGCTCAGGTGCTCCACCGGATCGACCACCGAGCCGACATAGAAGAGCGTCATCAGGCCTATGAGCACGACGGCAATGGCGACCACGGTGATCCACAGGATTCGGGCCCCGAGCAACTTCGATGCCCGCAGTCCGGGTGGTGCCGGAGATTCCGGTCCGCTGCTCGTGCTCGCACTCACAGCTGTTCCCCGCCTTCAGCAGCCGGCACCCTCGGAATCCTGCTTAGCTCCTCCGTGGAATCCTCTACGTCCTGCGATTCACAAACTCACGGGTGCAGACGAGGGGCCCCGCACGGTGTTGGTGGCGACGTAGGTGACGGCGGAGCGGTCCACCTCCCAGGTCGGGAAGCGCCGGAGTACCTCTGCGAGCGCCACGTTGCCTTCCATTCGGGCCAGTGCCGCCCCGAGGCAGAAGTGCGCGCCGTAGCCGAAGGTCACGTGACGATCGATCGAGCGGTGGATGTCGTAGGTGTCAGGATTTGGATACTTTCGTTCGTCGCGCCCGGCAGAGCCGGTGAGAAGCGCAAGTTTCGCCCCTTCCGGAAGGACTGTCCCGTGCAGCTCGATGTCGCGGGTGACATAGCGGCCCTGGATCGGCGACGGCGCCTCATAGCGCAAGAGCTCCTCCACGCCGGCAGAGATGAGGGAGGGGTCTTCGGCCATCTCTCGGCGGGCGTCGGGGTACTCGTCGAGCACCAGAGCGGCCCATCCCAACATGCGGGCCACGGTCTCGTTCCCGGCATTACTGATGAGCGCCAACATGCCCATGACCTCGAGATCGTCGAGCTTGCGGACCTCCCCGGTCGGGGTGACCAGATCAGCTTCTGTCAGGGCACTGATCATGTCGTCGCGAGGCTGACGTCGCCTCTGCTCGATCTGACTCATGTAGTAGGTGATCGTGAGGTTCATGGCTGCCTGCGCCTCGGGCGTCGCGCCTTCCTTCCCCTCTTCGCGGTGGAGACTGACATCGCTCCATTCCCGAAGCTGATCGTGGTCCTCCTCGGGGAACCCGAGCAGGGTGGAGATCACCATGACCGGGAGGCGCATCCCGAAGTCCCGGACGAAATCGAACCCGCCTTCACCGACGAACGGATCGAGATACTCGGCACACAGCTCCCGGATGCGATCCTCCAGGGCGGCGATGCGCCGGGGCGTGTACGCCCGGCTGACAACCTTGCGGAAGGAGTCGTGGAGAGGTGGGTCCATCATGATCATGATGGGAAACGGGATGGGATCCCCGATGCTATCGAGGGTGATGCCGCGGGCTGAACTGAAAGTCTCGGTATCCAGCGATGCCGCCAGAACGTCGGAGAAGCGGCTCAGGGCCCAGAACCCGAAACGTTCGTTGTAGTACACGGGGGCCTCGTCACGGAGACGCCGCCACGCGTCGTATGGAGTTTCCCGCTGCTCGGCATTGTACGGATCCCAATACGGAGCCGCGTTCGTCACATCAGTCATCATTCCCCGTTTCGCCGGAGTTGTGAGCGCAAGTCGCTTACAGATGGTAGAGCACTACTGCTTGGGCGCCACAACAAGTTGGTTGGCCACATTAGTGACGCCTGGTGCAGACCATGCAGTCATGTCGGCCTGATGGCGCTCGGCGCAAGTCCGGACCTTCCCGGTCAAGATGACGGTTTCCTCATCCGTCGCCACGCCGATACCCCTTTTCTTGAGTTGTGCATTGCGGTCCAGGGCCGCAGCAATCGTCTTCTTGAGGTCGGTGGCGGATGCCCTGGGCTCGATGGTGATGGAATTACGCAAGCCAGAGACTCCCTTGAGGTAGCGGACGGCCCGCTCGGCGGCCTGGCGCTGGAAATGCCAGTCCACGGAACCAGCCAAGGTGACGAAGTGATCGTCTACGACACCCTGCACCACCCCAGAAGGGACGTCGATGGCCCGATCCAATGCCGCATCGACCTCGGCGGCGATGTCGGCGTCGCTCAACGTATCCCAGTGGTTGCGTACCCGTATTTCTCCGGATACGCCGGAAACACCATGGACGCGCAAGGCGGCCTTTTCGGCCAGGAACTTCTCCGGATAGCTGTCGACCTCACCACTCAGAGTGACGATGCCGTACTCTGCGGACACCTCAATATGCGTACTGTCGATGCTGGGCGTCCACTTGAGTTCCTCGATCACGGCGGCTTTGAGCGTTGCATCAGTTGGATCTTTATTGATGGCCATCGCTCCATGGTGTACCCGCCCGGATACCTGCACGAAATAGAGCCAGATGGCTCTAGCTTGCGATCAAACCTGCGTCTGGATCCGGCCTTCGCCAACTAGGCCCGGAGTCCCCCTCCATCGTCGAGCAGATCGATGAGCCAGCCGGGCCGGGCCAGATCGGCACCGAGCGTTTCGGCACGCTGGCGCAAGGCGCGGTCCGCGGACACGAGTGTGACCGGACCTGCGGCATCGGTGATGACCGCAACGAGCATGTCGTCGCCGCTCCCGGTCGCATGGAGGACGGTGACGCCGTCATCGACGCCCGGCTCTACGCCGCCGCGGGAATCTCCCTCCAGGACGACGACCACGGGTTCGGGCAGCCGCCCCGCCCGTACGGCGGTTCGGACACGTTCCACGAACACCCGGGCTGCCCCTGGGCGGTCCTTCCACCAACCGGTAGGCCGGGATCCGATGACATTGGCCGCATCGATCAGGAGCACGCCCTTACCCTAAGATCCTCAGGGCGAGGGGAGGGCCGTCGTGGGCCGAAGTTGGGAGCAACAGCTTTTCGAGTTCGAGACTTACGGTTTCACCGTGCTGCCGGCCGTGTTGGACGCAGCCACAAGTAGCGACCTGGCCACCCGTCTCGATCTCCTCGACGAGCAGCGCGGCATCGACTACGTCCACGACAACGCCTTTGCCCGGCATATCTCGTCCGTGTACGCAGGCGACGACGACTTCATGGCCCTGATCGACCACCCCGACGTGCTGGGCTTCATCGAGGCGGTCCTGGGGCAGCAGCTAATCCTCGGGAGTTGCAACGCCCGCATCGTACGCCCGGGCGACCCGCTCCAGGGGTTCCACAGCGATATTCCGAGCCAGTTTCGCCGCAGCGGAGCGCCCATCATGGTGAACGCCGTCTGGATGCTCGATGCCTTCACCCCGGAGAACGGCGCCACCCGCTTCGTACCTGGCGGCCATCTGGCCCCGTCCGCCGCACCCCCTCCGGATGTGAGCATCCCCTATGAAGTGCAGGCGGTCGGGTCGATCGGCAGCGTGCTGATCTTCAACGGCCAGTGCTGGCATGGTGGCGGTGCCAACAAGAGCGACGGAGTCCGGCGCGCCATTTTCGCCCACTATCGCGTCAGCCCCTGGATGCGCTTTGCCCTGGACCCGGCCCGCTGGGTCTCCCAGGAGCAGTGGAGCCGCATGACGACACGGCAGCGGGAGCTGCTGCGCATGCCAGATGCCGTCGACCAGCCAACCGCCGCGGACTACTACTGAACCGAAGGGGGTAGCGTCGGGCTCATGAGTCGCAGCAAGGAAGCTCTCTACCGTGAAAGCGGCGAAGCCGACTACGACGAGGCCGGCTCACCGCCGGCGGGCCAGTCGGACAAGGACGAGTCAACGACGGCACCCGTCGCACTCCCGGATCGCGCCCTACGCGCGAAGCGCCGGTAACAGCCGCTTTTCCGCCCATTCGATAAAGGGAAGCTGGTGGTCGCCTCCGATCTGCACCAGCGCGACGTGGCTGAACCCGGCGTCGGTGAACGTGCGGACGGCATCGACGAACTCGTCGACATCCGAACCACACGGAATGGACGCGGCCACGTCGTCGGGGCGCACGAACTGTGACGCATCGTCGAATGCCTGCGTGCCCGGCAGTTCGGCATTCACCTTCCAACCGCCTCCGAACCATTTGAACAGGCGATGGGCCCGTTCGACCGCAGCGTCCCGATCCGTATCGAAGCACACAGGCACCTGTCCGACTCGCGGTTTGCCGTATCCCCCGGCCTCGTCAAACATCGAACCCAGCGTGCCATCTGGTTCGACGGCGATCATGACGTCGGCGCGGCGGCCGGCCAGCTCGCACGACTGTTTGCCCGAAACGGCAATCCCAATGGGCGTCCGTATATCAGGCAGGTCCCACAGCTTGGCCGAGTCAACCTGAAAGTAGGTCCCCTGGAAGTTGACGTAGCCTCCGTCGAAAAGGGAACTGATGATCTCCACCGCCTCCTCCAGCATGGCGTGGCGGATGTTGACGGGGGGCCAGCCGCCACCGGTCACGTGCTCGTTCAGGTTCTCGCCGGCTCCCAGTCCCAAGGTGAACCGCCCGCCGGACAACAAGGACATGGTCGCCGCCTTCTGGGCCACGACGGCCGGGTGGTATCGCTTGATGGGGCACGTGACGTAGGTCATCAACCCGATGTCCTCGGTCGCCTGGGCCGCTGCGCCCAGGACGGACCACGCGTACGGGGAGTGGCCCATCGCGTCGAGCCAGGGAAAGAAGTGATCCGAGATCACGGCAAACTCGAAGCCAGCGTCCTCGGCCGCTCGGACATCGCCTATCAGCTCCTTGGGGCCTGATTGCTCGCACATCATGGTATAGCCGATTGTCGTCATGAGGTGACCTCCTCATTGGCGTTGGCATCACGCCCTCGTGCGGCATCGAAGTGGTGCTCGGGGACCGTCATCGAGGAGCGACGTTGACGGCAGCCATTCGTTTTCTATCCAGTTCCGTCGTTCTGAAACCTCCCATCGACGCCATCAACCTCGACGAGCGCTCAAATCTCTGCCCCGTGAAGGGCGCCAGCGACTGGTTTGCCGCCCCTTGACTTCAAGCGCTTGAGGTATGTGAAGCTGCCTGCATGACGGCCTTCACCATCCAAGACGTGTCACGGCGCAGCGGGCTGAGCGAGCCGACGCTGCGGTACTACGAGCAGGTGGGGCTGATCGGCCCGATCGAACGCGACGAGAAGAGCGGGCATCGCCGCTACCGCAGCGAGGACCTCCATACGCTCGAGGCGTTGGCCTGCCTTCGCGCGACCGGCGTGGGCATCGAGGACATGCGTACCTACCAGGCCAACCTCACACGCAGGCAGGAGACCGCGGCGGAGCAGCGCGATCTGCTCCTGCGCCACGCAGAGCGCATCGAGGCCGAGATCGTCGCGCAGCACGCGCGTCTGGCCTACCTGCGCGAGAAGGCGGCGCTCTGGGACGCCCGCGACCGAGGCGACGCGGCAGCGGAGGCCGAAGCGATGCAGCGTTTCCTCGATGCGGCCGGTCGCTTGGGGGTGTTGCAATGAGCCCGGTCCTCGTCACCGGCGGGTCTGGCTACGTGGGCACACAGCTGATCGCGGCGCTGCTGCGGGCCGGGAGCCCGGTGCGCGCGGCGGTGCGCTCGACGGCCGACGAGGGTGACGTGCGCGCGGCGGTGCGCCGCGGCGGTGCCGATGACGCCGGCTTGGAGATCGTCGCCGCGAACCTGACGGCCGACGACGGTTGGCCCGCTGCGCTCGCCGGCTGCGAGGAAGTCCATCACGTGGCCTCGCCCATCCCGGCCGTCCAGCCGGAGGACCCCGACGAATTGATCGTCCCCGCCCGCGAGGGAACGCTGCGGGTGCTGCGTGCGGCGCGCGGCGCGGGTGCCCGGCGCGTCGTACTGACCTCGTCGTTCGCCGCGATCGGCTACACCCCCAAGCCCGGCGCAGAGTTCACCGAAGACGATTGGACCGATCCCGACACGCCGGGCTTGGCGCCCTACCCGCGCTCCAAAGCGATCGCCGAGCGTGCCGCGTGGGACCTGATGGAGCGCGACGGCGGCGACACCGAACTGGTCGTGGTCAACCCGACGTTCATTCTCGGGCCCACCCTGACGACCGCCCTGCGCTCCTCGATGCAGCTGATCAAGGTGATGCTCGACGGGACCATGCGCGTCGTTCCCCGAGCCCGCTTCGGCGTCGCCGACGTGCGTGACGTGGCTGACCTGCACATCCGCGCCATGGCCGCGCCCGGTGCCGCGGGCAAGCGGTTCCTGGCCGTCGCCGACGGCCCGACGACGAGCTTCCTGGAGGTGGCCGAGACCCTGGGGCGGCGGCTCGGTGCGCTCGCGGCTCGCGTGCCCACTCAGGAGGCGCCAGGGGACGATCTACCGCGGCCGATCATCCACAACGAACGGGCCCGCGAGGAGCTTGGGTGGCGCCCGAGGCCCGTCGAGACGACGATCGTGGAGACGGCCCAGAGCCTGCGTGACCTGGGCCTGCTAGGGACTGAAGGATGACGGGCACAGGTGCTGCGCCTCCGTACGGCCGGACTGCGTGACGGCAGCCGCTCGCTCAGGCGTTACGGGCGGGGACCGGGTGCCGGTGGCGGCGGCGGCGGCGGCGGCGATGCGTACTCCCCCACTTGCGAGAGCTCGTAGTCGCCGACGCGGTCCTCCTCGAGGTGCACCGTCTGGAGTCGCTCGCCCTGACGGAGGAATGACTCGATCTGGAGGATCTCGAGGGGCTCTTCCCCCACACTGTTGAACAGGTACGGGTACTCGCGCGGGATCATCACGCCTTCCTCGGGCCCGAGCGCGGCCAGCAGTTCGTGCTCCGTGGTGTAGAACTCAGCCTTCCCGCGCACGACCCACCAGAAGGAGTCCGTGTTGGGATGCATGTGGAGGCTGCTCTCCCCCGCATCGAGCAGGATCTGCATGAAGACCATCATGGAGTCGGTCCGGCCGAAACTGACCACGTGGCGGCTCCGCGTGGTCACAGGCGTCTCGTACCGGACCACCCGGGCGATGTGCTGCTTGGCCAGGTCCGGATCACCTGCCTTCTGGGCCCGCTCGTCGGTGGGTGGCACGGACGTCCTCGTGTCGGTCATGGGGCTCCTCGGATCGCTCTGCGCACCGCTGTGGGCGCTCATCCTGCCCACAGCTCCTGGCCCACCGAGAACAGTAGTTTTCCCCTGGTTGCCCCACAACCGCGCTGTGATCGAGCCCCCACCGATGGCGCACTGCCGCTGGGACTGACATCTGCCCACTCCCAGGTCATTCCCCTCTGCCCTGGAGCTGCCAGAAATCGGGCTTGGCCAACTCCACGGCCTCGGCCGGACCCCAGGACCCTTTCTCGTAGATGATCGGCTCGGGTTTGTCGTCCGAGATCGCTGCTGCCACCTGCCAGACGTGGACCAGCCCGTCGGGTCGGGTGAAGAGCGAACGATCGCCGACCAGCACGTCGAGGAGCAGGCGTCCATATGCCGGCAGAGGCGGCATCGGGAACCCGGTCCCCAAGGGGATGGTGACCGTCGCTGTGCCGAGGGACATGGTGGCGCCCGGTTCCTTCACCACTGCGGACAGCTGGATGTCGCCGTCTCCGGAGAGTTCGAAGGTGAGGACGCTGCACCCCAGCGGTTGCCCTGGAAGACCTCGCTGGGGGTCTTTGAACTGCACGCTGACGCGTTGATGGCTTTCGGCCATGCACTTGCCCGTCCGCAGCAGGAACGGGACCCCTTTCCATCGGCCGTTGTCGACCCACAACTTGGCCGCCACGAACGTCTCGGTCCGGGAATCATCTGGAATACCTTCGATGTCCCGGTAGCCCTCGTACTGGCCCACCACCACATCAGATCGGGTGAGCGGCCGGAAGCAGCCGATGACGCCCTCGCGCACTTCGGCCAGGCATTCGGGCTCGAGGCAATGGGGCGGTTCCATCGCCACCTCGGCCGCCACCTGGAAGAGGTGGGTGACGAGCATGTCGAGGATGGCGCCGGTGGCCTCATAGAAGGACGCCCGCATCGCCACGTCAAGGATCTCGGGCACATCGACCTGGACGCTCTTGATGTGGGTGTGATTCCAGGCTCCTGCGAACAGACCGTTGGCGAAACGCAGGACGTGGATGTCCTGGAGTGCCTCCTTTCCGAGAAAGTGGTCGATCCGGTAGATCTGCGACTCCTCGAACGTCTCGTGCGACACACGGTCGAGTTCGGCGAACGTTTCTGCGGAGGTGCCGAACGGCTTCTCGTAGACCACCCGCGAGTGCGCGGACAGGCCGTGCGAGCCGATGGCTTCGGTCAGGGGCCCGAATGCCGCGGGCGGAACGGCCATGTAGTGGACGAGTTGCGGCCGGCCGCCGATCTCTCGTTGCGCCTCGTGCACGACGTCGAGCAGGCGTCCCGGGTCGTTGCGGTCGAATCCCCCACCGGCAAAGCGGAACCGCGAACGTACCTCCTCCCAAGGGCCCTCCGAGGGCTTCGGGCCGAACTCTTCGAGGCTCTCCCGGACGCGCTCTTGGAAGTCCTCGTCGGAGACGTCACCTCTGCCATTGCCCACCAACCGCCACTCTTGGGGTAAGAGGCCGGCAATGGCCAGGCCGTAGAAGGCGGGCAGGACCAGGCGATGCGCCAGATCGCCTGTCGCCCCGTACAGGATGAAGATGGTGGGCCGGGGGACGGAAGGTTGATCGTCCATTGCCTGCTCCTTTCGTGATGTGTGTCTGAATCCTCAGCCGTCGAGAAGCGGTGACGGGACCGGTCCCTCGGAGTTTGCCAACACTCCGAGATTTCCTCTCGGGAGTACCAGCCCGGCGACGATTGCCCCGACCAAAAAGACGAGGGCGGACCACGAGAACGCCGTCGTGTAGCTGTGCACCGCAGCCGCCTTCAAATTTGCTGAACTTGCCACCTTCCCCACCAAGTACGCGGTGGCCGCGCCGGCGGCCAAGGTATTCAAGAGGGCCGTGCCGATAGACCCTCCGACCTGTTGGCCGGCGTTGAGTGTGGCCGAACCCACGCCGGCGTCGTGCGGCCGCAGCCCGAGTGTGCCGGTGCTGAACGCAGGGGCCAGGCTGAGTCCGAAGCCCACGCCGAGCAGGGTCACGTACGGCAGCACATCGGTGGCATAGGAGCTGTGCAGACCGATCATGTGCAGCAGGTACATGGCGACCGCGGCCACCAGGAGCCCGATCGGGACGATCACCTTTGGCCCCACCCTCGGGAGCAGCACCCGGTTGGACACCTGGGCCATGCCGGCCAAGCCGACGACCAGTGGGAGAAACGCCACGCCGGTCTTTACCGGGCTGAATCCGAGCGCGCCTTGTAAGTAGTAGGTCAAGAAGAGGAAGACCCCGTAGACGCCCATACTGGCAAAGATCATGGTCAGGAGTGAACCGCCCCGCGTCCGGTTGCGCACGATGTGAAGGGGGAGCAACGGGTAGGTGCGGGGCGATTCGACGTACGCAAAAATCGCCAGGAGCACGACGCTGAGGACAAGGAAGGCGATCGTAAACGGGTTCTTCCAGGCCGTCGTCTCGGCGTGAGAGAACCCGTAGACGAGAGAGAACAGTCCCCCGGTCACCAGGAGGATGCCCGGGATGTCGAGGGGGTCGCGGTCGGCCGCCTTGTCATTTCGTAACCACAGAACCGAACCGGAGGCGGCGATGGCGGCGAACACCAGATTGACGAAGAGGGTCCAGCGCCATGACGCGTACGACGTCAATACCCCACCGAGGAGAAGCCCGATCGCTCCCCCCGCACCGGCTATCCCACCGTAGATGGCAAACGCCTTGCCACGCTCAGCCGGATCGGTGAAGGTGGTTGTCAGGAGGGCCAGTACCGATGGAGCGAGAAGCGCCCCGAATGCGCCTTGGATGCTCCGCGCGGTGACCAGCATCGGGAAGTTGAGCGAGGCACCACCGAGCGCGGATGCGAGGGCAAAGCCGATCAATCCGATGAGGAGGGCACGTTTACGACCGATGATGTCGCCGATGCGACCCCCGAGGAGCAAGAGGCCCCCGAAGGCGAGGGAGTAACCGGTCACCACCCACTGACGGTCGGCGTTGCTGAAGTTGAGGTCATGCTGAGCGGTCGGAAGCGCAATGTTGACGATCGTGTTGTCGAGGATCACCATCAGCTGGGCCATGCCCAGGACAGCGAGGATCCACCATCGACGGGCGTGATTCGCGTCGTGATCGGAAACCGGAACCCCGGGCGGAAGGGTGGCGGTCGGTGCGGTCATCAGAACCTCCGTGCAACATGGGTCAAACTGCACGACGCGTGGCGTCTCGTCGAGAGCATATGAACCGACCCCGCCCTCCGGTTCAGCCTTGGGCGCCGGAGGGCCCTGATGATCGCGGTGAAGCGGGCGCTCCGCGAAGCTGTCACGATCGACGCCTCATCCATCGCAGCGGGGACCCTGACGGGTTGGCGATGACGCCCCTTGCGCAACCGGGGCAGTTCATCGGGTGACCAAGAGGTTACGAGTGGCGCGGTATTTCGCCCAGTCGGTCGAGGGCATGCCCCGGAGGGTCTGCGTCATCTGCCGATGGGCCTGGCGCAAGGTGGAAGAACGCCTTTTCGAGGAGTACTTCCGACGATGGGGACTCGACACCAAGGGACCGGACTTCGACCATCAATTCGACGGGACTTCAGATTTCGTCGGCTACGTGCCGAGCCCATGGCGAGTGCTCCGAACGCTCTGGCCGGCGGTCGGCCTGGAAGCCGACGATGTCCTCCTCGAATATGGTTCGGGCAAAGGGCGCGTGGCGATCTGGGTGGCCTCTCGCTATCCCTTGCGACGCATCATCGGCGTTGAGCACAACCGCGACTCCATCGCAGCGGCCCAGGCCAACCTGAGAAATTGGCGCCGTCCACTGCGTTGCCAGGCCGTCGAATTCACGTACGGAGAGGCCACGGAGTTCGTCGTCCCCGACGACGTGACGGTCGTCTACTTGTTCAACCCGTTCGTGGGCGTGACGTTCAACCAAGTGCTGGCCCACCTTCGTGCCTCCCTGGCGCGGCGTCCCCGCCCGTTACGAGTCATCTACCTCTACCCCTTCATGCACGACGAGATAGTCAAGGCCGGATTCACTGTCGTACGGTCCCATGAGGACGTCTTCTACCCATGGACCGTGTATGCGATTGGATGAGGGACCCTTACCTTCGATCCCCGGCGACGCGGCGGCGGTAGGCCGAGGGCGTCTCCCCCGTGTGACGTGCGAACGCCCGCGCGAACGAGCTGCCCGTAAATCCGACTTCATTGGCCACATCGAGGAGGGTGCGGCCGGGCTCGGCCAGCAGTGTCATGGCCCGCAGAAGACGGCTCTCGAAGAGATACTGGTGCCAGGTCATGCCCGTGGCCGCCGGGAAAGCCCGGCGCAAGCTCCGCTCGGAGACACCGACCGTCCCGCAGACCTCCCCTGCCGTCACCGTGGCCAGGTTGGCATTGGTGTGCTCCATCACGGCCCGGATCAAGGGATCCTGCGTGGTCGGTAGGCACAGCGGTGTTTCGTGTTCGAGCCACTCCAGGACGAGTGCAGCCAAGGCGGTGAAGAACGAGTCGGCCGCCCGGTCGCTCCGGGGCCGGCTGATGGGCCAGCGCACGCCGTAGAGGATCATCTCCCGGATGACGGGAGCGGCGGCCAGAATCCGGGCGCGTGCGCCCTCGTCGGGTACCAGATCAGGGACGAAGAAGACCGAGATCGTCCTGACTCCTTTGAGGATGGAGTTGTGGCAAAGTCCGGCCGGGATCCAGGCGGCCTGGTGCGCCGGGAGTAGGTAGTGCGCGGCCTCGGTCTCGACCTCGATGGTCCCCGCGAAGGCGTACTCGAGTTGGTGGAGGTCGTGAGCATGCCACCCCGTCACCAGGTTCGGCCCGTCGAAGACATAGGTTCCGGCGACCACGGCCGTGTGGCCCCGCATGTCGACCAGTCCATCGGTGGCCGTTAGAGGCAAATTCTTGGCCATATTCGCATCGACGGTCACCGGGGCGGAGTGTACCAATGGGATATGCACGAATTGCCCTCCGATGAGGAAGTTCGCCAGTCCTTTGCCGGACAGGTCGCCTTGTTCTCCGGTTCGGACTCACCCTTTGCCGGCCGTTCTTCGGCCAACCGATCGCCGTCGAGCTGGGTCGAGCCGTTGGACGAGCACATGATCGTCCTCGATGTGGCCTGCGGGGCGGCCCATGTGGCGGAGGAACTCGCGCCACACGTGCGCCAGGTCATCGGCCTCGATCTCACGCCAGATCTGTTGCGCCTCGGGGCGGATCGGCTCCGGGAGGCCGGGGTAGGCAACGTCCTGCTCCAGGAAGGCAATGCCGCCGACCTGCCCTTTGTCGACCAGTCATTCGACCTGGTCCTTTGCCGGAGTGCACTCCACCATTTCCGTAGCCCGTCGGACATGGTCCGCGAGATGGCGCGGGTCTGCCGACCGGGTGGCCGGGTGGTCGTGTCCGACATGGTGGTGCCCAACGCCGAGGTGAAGGAGGCCTTCGACGACGTCCACCGGCGCCTTGACCCTTCCCACATGGGCGTCCTCTTCGGCGAGGAGATCGTCGCGCTGTTGGCCCACGAGGTGGGTCGGGTCTCCTTCGCCGAGCTTTCCGATCCTTTCCGGCTCCCGCTCGACCACATCTTCAGCGACGTCAGTGACCGGCCATGGGTGAGCGCGGCACTTGCGGCGGAGGTCGAGGGAGGCCCCCCTTCGGGCTTCGCTCCCCAGGTGGACCCGGAGACCGGATCGCTCACGGTGTCGTTCTCCTCAGTGACTGTCCACGCCACACGCCCCTGAGCCTCACGCCGCGTCGCATGGCGTTTCAGCCAGCCGCAACATGCCCTGGCCCCGGGCAGAGAGGTTCTCCGACCCAGAGTCAGAAGCGAGGCGGGCCGGTTGAAGGAGCCGGAGGGGCGGCGGCGTCCGCGCACGGACCCAATGACGACCTCCACCCTCGTGCAGAAGCCGCCGGGCGGACGTCACGGTCAGGTCGGTGGAGCCAGAGGACATAGGTGACGATGCCAGGGATGATCGGAAGGAAGTACATCATCAGACGCCAGATGAGATCGGCCGCCAGGGCCCGTGACGAGCTTGCGCCGAAGGCCGTCATCAGACTGATGAACGCGGCGTCAAGCGTGCCGAGGCCTCCTGGCGTAATGGGAATTGCACCCGCCAGCCGTGCGACCGCGAACGACGTGAAGACGGCCACGTAGGTGACGTGGCCGGCGGTGATACCCACTGCCCGAACGATGATGAGGACGAGGACGAACCCCACGGCCTGATTGGCCAGCGTCGTCCAGGTGAGCAGCCAACCCCGACGGTGCACGGTGCGGGCGGTTTGGCTCTTGAACTGGGCCAGGGAGCGCTCGACCCGATCCGTTGCGGGCTTTCGCAAGAACCGCAGGAGCCGGTTGACGACACGATCGGCCAGCCGCCCGGGCCCGTGGTCACCGGCACCGAACCGCAGGACCAGCCACAGCACGACCGCGGCGACGGCCATGGCGCACACGCCGGCGAGAGCGGCGTCGGAGACCCTTGCCGGCGGGTGCGTGGTGAAGGCCAGCAATGCGATGGCAACGACGGGCAGACCCAACCTCGCGGCAAAATTCCAGATGCCAGTCGTGATGACGGCGGTGGAGATGTCCACCGCAGAGATGCCGAAGGAGGAGAACATCTTGTAGGTCATGCCGATCGCCACGGCGCCGCCGGCCGGCACCGAGTTCGAGATCGCGGCGGCGGTCTGAACCTCGAGGAACCCGTCCCAGAATCCCAGCCCGGGTAAGGCCGCTTGGTAGGGCCAGACCCCGGAGACCTGATTGAGGAGGGCGACTGCGACGATCGCCACCCACCACCAGGGGTTCAGGTGGGTCATGGCGGCCCAGGCGCCGGAATAGCTGGCGAATTTCGGTACCACTCCGACGAGAATGAAGACCAGCAAGCCAAGGCTGACCGCGCCACCGAGCACCTTGTGCCAACGCGGGGTTGTGTTGCGCTGTCCCTGCTGGTCGATCGTCATTTCTCTTTCCACGCGAACGGTCGCTCCGCACCGGGTCGCAACACGCCAACCTGCGAGTCTTGTCACCCAAAGAGGAGTGTAGGAGTTCGCGTTGCCGGCCTTCAGGTGGCTTTGGGCCCGCTCATGAACCCGCGATGATGGCGAAACGGGGCGCCACGCCGAGGAGGCGCTCAGGGAGGGGGAGGCCGAGGGACATCGCCCATTCGACGTCCCTGAGACGGCGCATTCTCGGCACGGCCCACCCGGCATCGGACGCCGCGGCGGCCAGAGCCTCCGGTGTGGTGCCCGACCCCAGCGGCATGGCTTCTCGCAAGGAATCGGGGTACTCGGCGTGGTGACCGCTGGGTCGTGGCCCCTTCGAGACGACACGGATAATTCGGTCCTGGGCCCTCCGCCGTAGCCGTTCGAGCGGGTCGGTCGCTCCCCATGAGCCCTCGAAGAGAACAAGCCGCCCGGTGGGGGCCACACCGCGCCAGGCCCGAAGTGTCGCCACCGGATCAGGCAGGGTCCACAAAAGGTGACGCTCGATCACCGCGTCGAAAGGTCCGGCCGGAGGCTGTTCGGCCGGCCCCTCAATCACCTCGATGTCCAAACCGACGGCTGTGGCCTTGGTCCGGAGCCGTTCGAGCATGCCTGCAGACAGGTCGAGCGCAGTGACCCGATGACCGAGCCGGGCCGCCATGAGGGACAAGAAGCCAGTGCCGGCGCCGCAGTCGAGCACCCGTGACGGCGACGGAGGCAACAAGTCGGCGAGCGCTGCCGTCCAGGCTGCCACCTCGCCGGCGCTGGTCGGATGGTGGTGGGGGACATCGTCGTAACCGACGCTGTCCACGTCCCAGTAACGGCGAACCTCGTCAGCAATGGACATTTTCCCGATCCTAATTTCGGTTGCACCAGCTTCAGCCGGCCGACACCGCCACGGCGAGCGAACGTTCCGGTGAAACCCCTCGACGTGCCATGACCGCGGCGACGGCGTCGACCACGGCAAAGGCCACACCGAAGCGAATCTCGTTGGCCAGGCCGTCCGGTGATTCGTTCTGCACCCACTCGTGGAAACGGCAGACGACCTTGGGGAACGGGTTCCGACCGAAGAAATGCAGGAGTGCCTTGTCCAGATCGAGGAGAGCCGCCCCAGCCATGGCCGCCACAGAGGCCAAGCGGGCCGGCTTGGTCGCGACGAGGGTGGCGGCGGCCATGGCGCTCAGTCCGAGCAGTCCGTCGCGCCTCGCCATGGCCAAGAACTGGTCAGCTCCGCCGGGCCGACTCGTGTCGCATCCCCAGTGGGGTACCACATCGAGGACGAGGTGCGAGGCCAGTCCGACCGCGAACGCCGCCACCGGTCGGCGCTCCAGCGCGCGGCCGATCAAGGCCCCGGCAAGCACGTGGTTGGTGACGAACATCGATCCACTCTCTCAGAACCAACCAAGGCCGTGTATCCACCCCCTCGAGAGACCCAACCAATAGCGTGGTTGTCAACAGTTGTTGCAGGACAAAGGGGGCCGGGTGGTGTTCGCAGGAAGCGACACGGTACGGCGACGCGGCCAACGACGTGGGGTGTGCCACCGCTGCGGCTGGATAGGCATGGTGCACGCGGTACGGCGGCGTGATCGCAAGCGACTGCTCTGCGGTCGCTCCTTCGGACGTTTGTGCGACGAGTGCATCGCGGACCTGTTGCACGAGCTTTCCGTGCGCAGGGGTCGTCCAACTCTCCAGCGGGGATTGCAGAGTTCCGAGCCGGCCCAAAAGCTGGCCTGAAATCTCCACACTTGGTAGCGCCCCGGTTGCAAGTTGGTTGGAGTCGCCGTTCATAGCCCCCCGTCCCTTGACTTGCGCAGGTCAACGGAGCATTGTTGCGCTTGGTAGCAAGTCGAAAAGGCAAACCTCTCGTGAGGGAGGGACGCAAAGTCACGGGACTCCCTGAGTTCGCCGGGCCGCCGAAATTAGCGATCATCCTGTAGCTACTTTCCCAGCGACCCACGTCTTCAGGGCGAAAGGGAAATGTGCACAACGACATTCTTCACAAGCAGCGCCCCGGAGCCTGTCACCGTTGCGGTTGGAGAGGGAACGTCGGAAGAGTTTCCCGTCGCGACCGTCGCTTCATGGTCTCTGGCAACACCTATGGGCGTTTGTGCGAAGACTGCGTCGCCGTTCTCTTCCACGGCCAGAGTGCACCCCGCGACGTGCACAGTGGGCACGTCAAGGCTTACCAGCGCGTCGGCTCGAGACGTTGCCTGAACACGTGACGCTCCAGTGGTCATAGATCATCGCCGACGGACCCATCGTCATCGTCCGGGCGCACCGGAACGTCCTTTCGATCCACCTCTCGGGTGGTCGCCCCACGGCGCGACGTTTACCTTGCGGCTCTCGTCTCAACTCGATGATGCGATGACTCTGGACTGCCCATTCCCCGAACTGCCGTCAGCGCACATTGTCGTCAGCGAGACCCTGCCCGAGGATTCGTAGGGGCTTCTCCCGATCGGGCACCTTCGTCGTCCCCGACTGATTCCGCTCGCTGTCCCCGCCTCGGCTCATCCCACCCCGAGACTGGGCCCTTCAGCAGTCACCCTGCCGCAGGTGCGCCGCACCTCCCCCGTCGTTCGCCCCCGTGTCACCCCTCCCCGCGTGCGCGGTCACGCAGGCGAACCCCACTGCGCTTCTCCAGAAGCTGTCCGCGACTGATACGTGACAAATCCGACTGAGATAGTCAACTATATAAATCCAAGCCCCGCTTTAATAGGGATTTGCGGACAACCCCAAGGAGAACCTCACACGATAACTGTCGCCTCGAGAGCGGACCTCGCCCTCAGGCCTCTGACCGGCACCACCGGAGCTGAAATCCGATGCCAAGTAGCACGAGTTGGCGCGCTCGCTGGAGCTCAGTGGGCGGGAGACCCTGCGCAAGATCGTCCTCGCCGGGGCCCTGCCGGGCTTCTTGGTTGGCTTCCGTTTGGCCATGGGCGTGGCGTGGCTGATCCTGGTGGTGAGCGAACAGATCAACGCAACCAACGGCATCGGTTACTTGATGGTGAGCGATGCTTCTGGCCGACCGGGTTCTCGTCCTCACCGACGGCCAGATCTCCCTCGATGTCACGGTCGAGATCGACGGCCCACGGAGGCGGGACAACCCCGGGATGATCGAGCTCCGCTCCAGGCTCCTGAGCGAGCTCGGCGTGCGCGAAGCGGATGAAGGCGTCGGAATTGAGGTCGCGCCGATCGCACAAGTCTGAGCCATTTCGACGCGGCATCCTGGATCGATTTTCGAAGTCGGGGTGGCATTCCCTAAGTTGTGGGGATCGCTTCTCACCGAGGATCACCAGCCCGGCGTTCGGCTGTCGTCTGCCTGGTGCTCGCGCTGGGGCTCATCACCTGGTACGTGGCCGGTGTGGTCGGACGTTCCAACACTCCGGGGCCCCCGTCACCAACCGTGGGCAACGAGGTGAACGCTCATGTGTCACCCTCGATCGCCACGCTTTCTTTACAGAACCAAGACGGAAAGCCTGTGGACCTCGAGCAGTTCAAGGGCCGTGTCGTTCTCTTGGTCCCTTTTCTCACCTCGTGCCAGGAAGAGTGTCCGATCACCACCGCAGCCCTGTTGGTCATAGAGCGGGCCATCGCCCATGACGGCTTGTCCAAGAAGGTGGTCATCCTCGAGGTCACGATGGATCCGGGCAGGGACACCCCGGCGCGCATGAAGGCGTACGAGCGCCTCACCGGCTCGACGTGGCCCCTCCTGACGGGCTCCCCCGCCACGCTGGCCGCGCTGTGGCGGCACTTCGGGATCTACTACCAAAAGGTGGCCGAAGGATCCCCGCCCGGGATCGATTGGCAGACCCTTCGTCCTTACACGTACGACGTCGACCACTCTGACGGCTTCGTCCTCCTCGACACTCATCTGCACGAACGATTCATCGCCGGCGGCATGACCGCCATCGGACAGATACCCCCGAGCCTCCAGAAGCTCCTCGACAATCAGGGCAGAGCGAACCTGCAGAGTCCCGGAGCGGGCACGTGGACGGTGACAGATGCCCTGAACGCCATAGGTTGGCTCATGGGACGCTCGGTCCCGAACTCCGCCTGAGACGGCATACCCGACGTTTGGGCATCGCATCGGAAGGTAATAGTCCCCTGTACTGCGCCTGGCCGGTAGGAAGGAGGCAGGACGATGCATCTTGGCAACGATCGCAACGAGTCCCCCCGGTATGGGGTATGCCATCGTTGCGGATGGAAAGGCCCAGTCACCAAGATTCATGTCACGACGCGGATCGTCCAGCCGTCTGTGAGGGGGTATGGCCGTCTCTGCGCAGACTGCCGAATCCTCCTACTCCATGAGCACGTGCCATTCCTGCCTTCCCACAAGGCAGGACATCTGGCCGAACTCGAGACCAAGCGGTATCGACACGTGGCCTGAGTTGGCCTCCGCTACCCAGAAAATCCGGATCTCCTTCGATTCTCACCTTGGTCTCAGGCGACATCCAGGCATTCACCAACTCTTTGCCATCTGCGCTTTAGGTCCACAAGCCATGATCGGACGTGGCCCGACAACGGAGCGGCGCTCGAGCTCACGGCTCCCGTGCTCGCACCTCCGGGGAGGTACCTGCGTCAGTACGGCGTGTTCCGGGTCGTCACGTTCCTCTGTGTCATCGGGCAGCACTCGATTCTGTGGCCGGTTACCAGCTCGAGCGTGGCTGGGTGGGGATTGGTGATGCTCCTGCACTACACGCGGAATGCCTTCTTCTTCAGCGCGTTCCTGGCGTTGTACCCTTAGGCCACGCGACCACGCTCCCTCGGGCAACTCTGGTATCGCCGCTTGAGTCAGATACTGGTCCCGTACCTGGCGTGGACGGTCATTTACTACATCTACAAGAGGCTGTCGGCTCCGACTCGTGACGCCTGGGGCCTTTTCGGCCATGACCTCTACCGGGGCTACTACCAGTTGTAGTTCCTCGTCGTGCTGGCCCAGTTCCACGTTCTTCGTCTGGGACTGGCACCAACCGGTGGGCAGCACAGCTGGCACACCGTCGACACGGTGCTCATTCAGTCGCGCTGGATCATCGGTTACGAGTTCTATGTCATCGCCGGCCTTGTGGCGGCCGCCCACGCAGACGAACTTCATCGTTTTGTCGATCGCCACATGCGCTCGATTCTGACTACGGTGGTGGCGATCGGGGTCTTGACCGAGGGGTACTACTTGATCACCGAAGCAGCCATCCATAATCCGGCCGCGCTTCGGATCTCTATCAACCGATTGCCATCGTGTGGTTCAGCGCGGCCATCATCGGCCTTATCGCCCTCGGCCGATTGTGGTCTCGCCGCGAGGTCGCGGAGCGGCCGACCATAACTGGACGCGTCCTCGAGTGGGCATCCACTGCGTCAGGCGGCATCTACCTGGCCCACGTCTTCGTGCTGCGGCTGATCTGTCAGCTGCTCGAGTCGACTGGCCTGAAAGACAACGTGTCGTGGGTGGGCACGAGCTGGATCCTCTTCTTCGGCACCATGACGGGTGCCTCTCTCCTGGTCGCCATACTGCTCCGTACGCCGTTGCGTTTCGTGCTGACCGGCCCGAGAACCGGAGTCAGCAACGCAAGGACCTGCCGCCGGATTATGGAGGGCTGGCGCCCGTCAGCCCGACCCGGATCAGCCTGGCTTCCCAACGTTCTCGTAGCCCGATGACCAATGTGGGGAGCACCTGATCCTGCCGAGAAGGTTGGACGCTGAAACCCACATGTCACGTGTGGCGGGGAGTCGACCGGCACATCAGACGGAGAGCTTCTCCAGTAGGACACGATCGGCCGGACATCTCAGCCGGCGGCGGACGTTCCTTGGCGGAATACTTGCCTGTGGGCCACTCCGACCGAGATCGCCCCCGCTGCCTTGGCTGCTTCAATGTCATGGGGGTTCCCAGTGACATAGACCTGGTCCGGGGCAAGGACCGCGTGGAGTTGGGCCGCCTTCTCGATGGCCATGTGAGACAGCTCGGTGCGGTAAGCCGAGTCCGACCCGTGGCCGCCGAAGATGGAGAAGCGGTTCAGACGGGGCCAACTTGGTGCGGGCTGCTCCCTCCATCGCACCCGGCGACGAGACAACGTGACGCCAGCTCCGCGTCCTGGGGATCTGTTCGGCTCCTGGCAGCACCGTGTAGCCGTCGGAAGCATTGATGTCGTCGGCCAGGTGCTGGAGGTACCGTACATAAATGCGGTCGAAATATATTCGTCGGTAGGACCGCGGTGGAGGACCCCTCGGTGTGGATCAGGGTCTCGTCGATGTCGAAGAGCACGACGACCGGCTTTGCCACCAGGTCAGGCCTTCTTCTCGTCGTGGCCGCCAAATCCCTTGCGCATGGCGGACAGGATCTTGTTGGCGAAGTCGTCAAGGCCGCGGGAGGCGAAGCGTGAGTAGAGCGAGGCGGTGAGCACCGGGGCCGGGACGCCCTCGTCGATGGCTGCGATGGACGTCCAGCGGCCTTCACCCGAGTCAGACACGTTTCCGGCGAATTCGGCCAGGTCTGGTGATGCAACCAGGGCGTCAGCGGTGAGGTCCAGGAGCCATGACGCCACGACACTCCCCCGCCGCCACACCTCGGTCACCGCCGTCGTGTCGATGTCGTACTGGTAGAACTCGGGCTCCTCGAGGGGAGCCGTCTCGGCGTCGCCCAGTGCCGGCGGCCTCTTGCCGGCATTGGCGTTGTGCAGGATGTTCAGCCCCTCTGCGTACGAGGCCATCATGCCGTATTCGATGCCGTTGTG
>PMLV01000182.1 GCA_003160635.1 Acidimicrobiaceae bacterium
AAGTACTTCGCCATCATCCCGGCCCTCTTCGTGGCGACCTATCCCCAAATAGCGCCCATGAACATCCTGCACCTGCACAGTCCACAGAGCGCCGTGCTGTCGGCCGTCATCTTCAATGCCCTGGTGATCGTGGCCCTGATCCCGCTGGCCCTGCGGGGAGTCAAGTTCCGCGCCGCCGGTTCCGCNNCTTCATCAAGCTCATCGATCTCATCCTCGTCGCGTTGCACGCCTACTGATGGAGACCCTCTGATGCTCGTATACCTCCGCCGATCGGTCATCCTGGTCATTATCGTCACGGTCTTCTTCGGGTTCGTGTACGCCTTCGCCGGCACCGGGGTCGCCCAGCTGCTCTTTAAGCACCAAGCCGACGGATCGATCACCGCCAACGGGTCGACCCTCATCGGCCAGAACTGGTCGCAGGCGAAGTGCCCCGGGAACCCCCTCGGCAGCTGCGTCTTCCAGGGCCGCCCTGACGCCCTCGGCCCCTACGCCGGCTCGGCAAAGCCGGTCGCCGGTGGGGGGGACAACCCGCTCGCGGCGAACAACATCCCCGGCAAGTCCGGCGTCCTGAACTCCGGCGAGTCTTCGGCGACCAATCTCGGACCCCGCTCCAAGACCCTGTTGGGGAACACAAAGACGCTGGTGGCCTACTGGAAGGCGCGCGGCGTCAACCCCACCCCCGACCTCGTCACGACCTCGGGCAGCGGCATCGACCCCGACATCAGCCAGGAGGACGCCCTGGTCCAGATCCCCATGGTCTCCAAGGCCACCGGGCTCTCTGACTCGGTGCTCACCCACTTGATCAAACAGGAGACGCAGGGTGCCGAGCTCGGGTTCCTGGGCACCTCGTACATCGACGTACTCCAGCTGAACGAGGCGCTGGCCAAGCTGAAGTGAGTCCCACCGCCATCTCGGCGGCGGTGCCCCGCAGACCTGCCTTCCTGACTGGACAAGTCGTGGCAGTAGCGGCACATCTTCGCCCCTGGGTGAGGCTCAATGTCGATCTGTGCGACGGGACCGGTACTATCACCCTTCGCTTCATGGGGCGCACCGAAGTTCCGGGCATGGTTCCTGGGTGTCATTTGCGTGTTGAAGGAACCCCTTGGATGGAGGGTGACACCCTCATAATGCTCAACCCGTTCTACGAGTTCGTGATCTTGGGCAACCCGTGGATACGCCTGGGATGAATGTGGTGCTGCTGGATCTCGATCAAGGCTCGCGACGGATCGAAGCGGCCGCCTTGCGCTACGGAGGATACGAAGTTTCGACCGTGCACACTGTCGAACAGGCCATCACACATGTACGGACTCACCCAACCGATGCGGTACTCGTCGATCCTGCTCAACTTGATATTGCACAGCTGATGGGAGAGCTACGAGTCCGGACCGAGTTGCCCATCATCGTGGTATCAGAGGGCGAGGGCGACGTGAATCTCGTGTCTGCACTCGACGCCGGCGCTGACGATTACATCTCCAAGCCGATTGTCGTAGAGGAGCTTCTGGCTCGAATGCGCGCTGCGCTTCGCCGAGTGCGCAGAGTGGAGCTACCAGCCGCCATCGTGACCGACGATTTCACTATTGACATTGCGGCGCGAAGGGCCTTTCACTCCGACGGTTCTGAGATTTATCTCACAGGGGTCGAATTTCGAATGGTCGAGATTCTCCTTCGCCACCCGGGTCACCTTGTCTCGCGCGAGCAGATTCTTGAAGAGATCTGGGGCCCGCGGGGCGCCCGCAATCCGAACTACCTACGCGTGTTCGTCAACCGGGTCCGCCAAAAACTTGAACCCGATCCCGCCCATCCCCGTTACTTGCGCACAGCCGCCGGTCTAGGGATGGTGTTCAAACTGGAACACGGTGAATCCCAGATATCTGAGAACACATCACCACAATGACTATCGATCTGAGGTCATTTCGGCGGTTGCAATCAGTGCAGGTTGAACTTCGTACCGCAATGTAATTGGAGGAACCATGCATACAGCGCTCATCAGCCCGAGTTTTCCGACCGTCTTGCTCTACGCTGCATCATTCATTTTGGTGATGTGGACCGTCGTCGACGTAGCCAGGCGTCCCTCTAGTGACTTGCCACCTCGGCGAAAAGCTGCATGGATCATCGGTTCGGTCATCGGCTGGTTGCTCTTCGGAATCGTTGGTGCGGTCGTTGCCATTCTGTACTTGGTCGGGCCCCGCCGCCGGATGAACGCTCAACGTTGGTGAGAGACTTAGAAGCTCGGCCGTTGATCGAGAGAAGTCTTCTATTAAGCAACTGCGTGAAGTGATATCTGAGGGCGAGAAGCTGCTCAACATCAGTATCGACCCTGCTACCTGTGACGCCATAAATTGGGACCGGATTCGCCTCGCTCGATTTCGATCGCACGCCCCCGGCATTGCCCGACCGTCGCTCGGCGCCAGCCCTCGAGATTGCCCCGTCGCGTGCCGCAACTGAAGCGCCCCATGTCGATCGAACATCGGCATCATGAATACGCTCGACCTCTGGCCTGCTTTGCGAGTAGTGCCTCCATCGGGTGCCGTAGCGGCGTCAACCGAGCGATGAAGCCGCCTACTCCAGCGGTCGTCACGAAGCGACCGATCTCGACCACCTCGGCCAAGACCTTGATTTTGTTCTCTCTGCGCATTCGGAGAAGCGTAAGTTTGGCTCGTGATCGAATGTTGGATCTGAGCTCTCGACTGTCGGAGCTACTCGGAGGCTAGCACCGGCTCCGGCCCCTGCAGCAGCCCCCGCCGACGATCCCGCCGAGCAGTTGAAGAAGCTGGCTGACCTCCACCAGAGCGCGGTCTCTTGACCGAGGAGGTGTTCGCCACCAAGCGATCTGCCATTGTCGACCGGCTGTAGATGCCGTGCGATCGGTCCAGACGGCTGCGATTAAATGGCTCTGGCTCCTCCTGTAATCGCCGTGTAGCCCCTGTCCAACCGGGGGTGGGGGATTGGGGCCGGCAGCCCCGTCGAGCCATGAGGGCCTTCCCAGTGACGGTCATCGGCCCTCGGCATCCCGAGCGCCCTAGGAATCACAAGACTGAGATTGTTGGCGCGCCGATCGCCAGAATTCTGCCGGATACCTCCTTCCACAGGCTCGGTGCTTGATAGTTGCATGCGCCCAATGCGGCACTTATCTTCAGTGCTGAATCGGGTGTCGTTGATGTAGCCAGCGTGTGCTTTTCGCTGCGTCGTGGACGCGTTATCTCCAGTGGTGTGCTCGATGTATTCGACGTAGCTGACACAGATCCCGAGGTGCACGGTGGCGGCTTGGCATTGGCGCGGAGCCGAGCCGTTCGCTCAGAGCCCGTCACCGGACATGAGCGAGAATCCACTCAGGATTGCCGCGTATAACGCTGGACCTCGAGGGACACGAGCTGCGTCGAACCCTGCTTCGGCTACGAACTCGATGATCACTGCGGTCGTCTCCGAGCTCGCCTAGGGCGCTGTTGATTAAATC
>PMLV01000012.1 GCA_003160635.1 Acidimicrobiaceae bacterium
GTGCTCGTGCTCGTAGACCACTTCCACCCCGTCTGTCTCGGGGACAATCGCGGCCCGAATCTCCCACGGGGTCGCCAGTCGCCATAGTCAGTGGTGCGCTCGGCCACTGCCACGGCGTGTCATCGAGTCCAAGCACCCATCGTTCGACTCGGCGCCACACGCTGTACAGCGGGTCCTCGGTTTCGGCCCACGCGTAGAGGGCCTCGATCTTGCCCAGGGCCACCGCTAAGCGGTTCGGAGGGCGGTGCTCTTTTCCCGAATCATGGACATGAACTCGGGGTCATTGCGGTGACGCTCAGCGGCGGCCTCACTGGCGGCGTACCAGTCCATTACGAGCTTCTCGACGAGCTCGTGGTCGCCGGCAAGCCACGCCTGTGTGGGCGTCCGGTCACCGAGTTGTTCATAGCGGGAGAGATTCCACCACTCAGTCACCGCGCCGGTTGAGTCTGCGATCTGTCGGAGTAGTTCATTGAGCGCGGCCGCACGACGGTTGGCCTCAATAGGTGTCACGGGTTCGCCCACGTCGACAGCCTACGGGGTTGCCCGTCCATGAGGCGGATTGCCCGGTGATTCCGGTCCGACGGCGCAAAACGGCAAGGATCGTGGAACCGCCGAACGGCCTCGGGCTACATATGACCATGCGAGACAGAGCGGCACCCGCGGCCGAGAGCGTCGGGGCAGCATCAGCTGTATCCGATTTCGCCGCCTTTTACGGGCGCGAGTTTACCCGGGTGGCCCGGTTCGCCTGGCTGCTCGTCCGTTCCTCGGCGGTGGCCGAGGACGTGGCCCAAGAGGCGTTCGTGGCACTGCACCGGCGGTTCGAGCAGATCGACAACCCTCGGGGGTTCGTGCACCAGGTCGTTGTCAACCAGGCCCGGACGTGGCACCGCAATGAGCGGCGTCACACGATCAAGGTGGCCCGACTGAGCCGCGAGTACAGACCACTCGCCCCGCCCGACGGAGAGCTATTCGACCTGGTGGGAACCCTGCCCTACCGCCAGCGGGTCGTGGTGGTGGCCCGCTATTGGGGCGGCTGGTCCGAGGTGGAGATTGCCCAGGCGCTCGGCTGCCGTCCGGGGACCGTCAAGTCCCTGGCCTCACGAGCACTCACCCGACTACGAGAGGAGGTAGGAGAACTATGAACGACCTCGATCAAGATTTCGAGGCCCGGTTGCGCCGGGTCCTTGCGACCGGCGCCGAGCACCTAGAGGTGGGCCGGGTGATACCCCGCTTCGGTGCACCTCGGGCCATTGCTCGCCGGCGTCAACCCTGGCGAAGGGCCGTCAGCCGCCGGGTGGCGGTCCTCGGAATCGCGGGGAGCCTCGCCTTGACCGGCACCGCCGCAGCCGTCGTCGTCACCCATCTCACTTCGGCACCGGTCACCGAAACTGACTATGCCCGCTGCTACAGCGTCGCCAACCTCACTGGCGGCGATCACTTCGCTGGCAGCTCGGTGGCCGATGCCGGTCCCATCGGGTCCCACGCACAGGTCACCAACGCACTGTCCTCCTGCACCCTTTTGTGGGCGGACGGGTTCCTCACGCTGGGATCAACGCAGGTAGGCGGGACCCGACAACCGCCGGGAACACTGACCCCCGATCATCCCGTCCCGCCTTTGGTGGTCTGCGTGCTCCCGAACGGGGTCGCCGGTGTGTTCCCCGGCAACAAGACGACCTGCCAGACCCTCGGCTTCCCGGCGGCGAAGGGGTATTGAGAACCCGTCATGACATGACCAAGCTCCCGAAATGATTCAACGTCCACAACACAGTTGTCAGGCAATCCCAGCTCGTCGCTCGATCAACGCCACAGCTTCGGTCAGAATGGTAGCCACAGAAGCGTCACGGGGTGTCGGAGCCGGCAGGGCGGCCACACCTACGCCCCGAAGGGCGTCAGCGGGCTCTACGGCCTCAGTGATGGTCAGGTCGTCAATAAGGTCCCTTTTCGACGACTCCCTATCGACGTCCCTCAAGCGGCTGGATCAGCACCGGGCTCGGTAGGCGCTCTGGCGATGAGCTGCGGAGCAGTAGAGGCGAGGTCGACCCGTACCCTCAACGACAAACGGGTCGCCGCACTCTGCACACTCGCTCCACGCCAGTCCCCGGATCACGTCGTCTTCGATATGCCGGTCCCAGGCGAGCATGATGGCTTCTTGCTGTTCTTCCGTGTCGGGCTCGCCAGGGACCCACGGCAGTTCGACGCCGTGCCAGCCGCACTCGCACGTGGCGCGGACACCATCACGCACCGCCTCTATGGCGACCGTCCAGCTCGACACCCACCCTTCCCAGGTGAAGGGCGCCGGTAGCGCGTTATCCGTAACTGGACGCGCCAGGTGGAACTGGACGTAGCCCTCATGGTCATGGAAGGCGACGAGGTTGTCCGAATCGTTGGCGTCCGTCACGTAGCGGATCGTTCCCACCCTCGTTAGTTTACCGGTCACTGTGACGAAAGACAACGCTGATTCGTAACACCGGGCTAGAAGGCACCGGATCCCCGGCCCATGCGTTCCTCTCGGCCGCTTTTTTTCTGGTCAAAAAGGAACCCAGTGACTTGAGCGGACATAAAACAGGGTGTGGTCGATCGAAATCGGGCTGACTCGAAAGCGATGGCGGCGTCGATAGACGACCCGACTGCGTTCGGTGAGATCGCCGCGGCACATGCCAACCCGGTATATCGGTACCTGGCCCGACGGGTCGGTCACGGCCTGGCCGAGGATTTGACCGCAGAGGTATTCCTAGCAGCGTTCCGGGCTCGGAGAACGTACCGGCCCGAATCTCCGACCGTGCTGCCGTGGCTCTATGGGGTGGCATCCAACGTGCTACGGAACCACCAACGCAGCGAACTGCGACGACTCGATGTGCTGGGTCGAATGGCAGCGGAGAGCCGGTTCATGGGTTCAGCGGCGGAGTCCATCGACGACGCCGTGGTCTTCGCTGCGGTGGCCCAGCGCGTCGCAGCAGCGGTGGCCGCGCTTCAGCCGGATTGGCGCGATGTCGTCTTGCTGATAGCCGTTCAGGGCCTGAGCTACGAGGACGCTGCCGCGGCGGTGAACGTCCCGGCGGGCACGGTCCGGTCCCGATTGTTTCGAGCCCGCGAACAGTTAAGGCGGGAGCTCGCTGATGTTCTCTCTACTAAGTCACCCTCCTACGACGAAAGGGACCACCATGGTTGATGACGAGCTTGATCTTGTCCGCGAACTCTTCGCGGCCGACGACACCCCGCTCGATCCCCCGACCCGAGATCGTGTCTTGGATCGGATCGCCGCTGGGCTGGCCGCCGCAGCTGATGAGGAAAGGAGTCCGTCGAACGGGACGGCTACGCCACATCGGTCCAGAAAGCGCCGGCGACTGGTGTTCGCCGTTAGCGCGATGGCGGCGGCGGTGGCGCTCCTTGCCGTGTTGCTGCCCTCTGGCAGTGGCGACCCACGGCAGGGCCAGCCCTCGGCGGTTGCTCCGCACCACAAGCCCACGACTCACGCGGTTGCTCCGCCCCACCCGCGCACGATTCACTACCAGGTCACCGGCTACACCCAGTCCGAAGCCACGGCGGCGGCCGCTCAGTGTCTGAGCGCGGAGGGCGCGGGGGGCCCAGACGGTGCGGCAGGAAAGGACGCGGTGCTGCGGGCCACGTTCAGCGACCCCTCAGGGTCGACATTGGTGGTCACAACGCCGTCAGGTTGGTACACATGCAACGAGTCTGCGGACGGGTCGACGCTCGTGCCCGGGGTGTATGAGTCTTACATCCAGGCCGAAGGCGGGGCACTCAACGCTAACGACCTGTACGAACACTGGCTCATGGAGCCAGTCGAGATCTTTTCCGATGGCGGGGGCTACCTCAGCAAGGCGACGATGGCGAGCGCCTGGCTGGACACTGCCGTCGGGCGCGTGGCACCCAATATCACCAAGGTGACCGTCCAGATGCCCGGAGGGTCGGTGATTGCAGCCTCCGTCGAAAACGGCTTCTTCGTTGCCCGTCAACTGTTGCCGTCCATGCCGGCCTTCAGCCAGTCAGGGACGATCCCCGTCATGGGCTACGACAGTTCGGGCGCTCTGGTGTACGACGACTTGCTCAACCCACTACCCCTTTCTGCCTGTTTCGTCACACCGTCTGGTCAGCTGTTGACGCCCAGCGCCACCTCAACCCAGAAGTGTCACACCGCCATCGCGTGGGGCTACTGAGTATGGAGTTCAGTCTGGTCTCTGCCTATCTCAAAAACGACCCTTATTGACGAACCAACGCCGAGCTCCACACGGTCGACCGTCACCGCAGCTCACCGACTCGGACCGGTTTTGGGAAGCGTCCCAAAAGCCGTGTCCGAAAACAACGTCGCATCCACCCTCTCCCCTATCGTTTTTGACACGCTGGCCGGATGGGAGACCTCCTCGGCTACGCCAGAGTCAGCACCATCGAGCAGAAAGCGCACCTGCAGACCGACGCCCTTAAGACCGCCGGGTGCATCCGCGTGTGGACCGACAAGGCCAGCGGCACCCTCGACCACCGCCCGCAGCTCGACCGAATGCTCGACCATCTACGGCCCGGTGACACGCTCGTCGTGTGGCGACTCGATCGCCTCGGCCGAAACCTGCGCCATCTGATTTCCACCGTCACCGAGCTCTCTGCGCGCGAAGTTGGGTTCCGCTCCCTCACCGAAGGCATCGACACCACTACCCCGGCCGGGCGGCTGGTCTTCCACGTCTTCGGCGCCCTGGCCGAGTTCGAGGCCGCCCTGATCCGTGAGCGCACCACGGCGGGGCTCGCGGCGGCTCGAGCTCGAGGGCGCACCGGCGGCCGGCCCCGCGCCATGACCCCCGACAAGCTCGCCGTCGCCCGCCAGCTCTACGACGACGGAGGGCACACCCTCGACGCCATTGCCGCGATCGTCGAAGTCAGCCGCTCCACCCTCTATCGCAACCTGGCGTCGTAACGCTTCTCGTACCGAGGTCGGCTAGAACCTCTCCGGAGGCGAGGCGGTGGTCGTCGGTACGGGCCAGAAGGAGTAGCAGCTCTCTGTAATACGTACCAACGTATATACGTGGGTACCGTCGGGGCGACATGTCGAGAAGGAAGGTAGGCGCCACCTTCAACGATGGCCCTGCGATACCCTCACCGCCGTGCACTTTGAGCACTTCTTCTTGCGATACGGCTTGGGCCGGTCGTCGATGACCTGCCAGGGTGACCACTCGTGCCGGCAACCACGCTGCGCGATGGCCGATCGCCACATCCTCACCCGCCACCACCGCATGGGATGTGGCATCAGGCGAAGACCGCGCGACGGCCGGCCAACTCTCGCCACCACGCCCTCCTGAACACCCCCGGCGCTCTCGCGAGATTCGGGCAGAAGCCTGATGGCCTCCTGGCGCACCTGCCCCAGCTCTACGCCGAGGTCGTGGAGAACCTGTACGGCCACCCCCTCCCCTTCACGGGTTAGGCCGAGTAGCAGATGCTCAGTACCGATGTAGTGGTGACCAAGCTGCGTTGCCTCCCGAAGCGACAGTTCAAGCACTTTCTTTGCCCGTGGTGTCAACGGCGGCGAGCTGGCCGGAGAACTCGGTGCGGAATTGGATGACGTCCGCACCTCGTTGCGCGCCACGTCGAGCGAGATCCCGCATCGCTCAAGTGCCTGGGCGGCTACTCCGCTGCCCTCGTGAATCAGGCCGAGCAGGATGTGCTCAGTACCGATACGGCCGTGGTCGAGAAGCCGTGCTTCCTCCTGAGCTAATGCGAGAACGCGCCTGGCCTGATCGGAAAAACGCTCGAACACGAACCGAGCCTACGGGGTGAAGTGGCCGCCACCACTTGAGCGGCCACACACAGCGCGAAGCCCGGTAGTCCAACTGATCGCCAACCATCCACCACTTATTGCTCCCGGCGCGCGACATTGCTTCAATGGTCGTTGTCTACGAGCGCCCGGTTCCACCTCCCGGCGCGATCCCTCTAACCGAGTTCGCCCGGCGCATCGGCGCCGGGCGCATGACCGTTCGGGTTTGGGCCGCCGATGGGCGCATCCCTGCCACCAAGGTCGACGGTTTCTGGTATGTCTCCCCCGAGGCGGTTGCCCAAGTTGAGGGAAAGTTCCGTTCGACCCCCAAAAAGCCTCGCGTCACGCTGTCGCGTTACCGCATCGCCGAGACGCTGGCGGATTGGGAGTGCGCCACTCCCGAGGCGCTTGCTCTCGAGGTGGAGCTCAACGCCGGTCACACCCGGCGCTGGCTCCGCCAGATGGAGCACGAAGGCCACACCATTCGCGGCGAGGACAAGCTATGGCGGCTTACGCCCGCCGGCCACCACTGGCTCGATATCACTCCCCGACCCAGCGAGGGAGGTGAAGAAGGGGACTAGTCCCTAGACGCGACAAACGCCGGGTTACCGCCCGGCGTAAGTCCAAGAACCCATGAAAACTAAATCGCACTCTTACCCTAGGCGGGTCAGCGCGCGCGCGCAAGGTTTTAGCGCGCCGGACGCCCCCGTTGCCGGATCGACTCTTCTTCGACACAGCCGATGACGGCGGCCGCCCGGCTTCCACGTTCCCTCAGCTCGGGTAACAGGGCCGCTCGGCGCGCGCATCCGCCCCAGCTCGGCCCCACGTGGCGACGACGTCCCTCGGCCTATCGCTACGTGGCCACCGACGACGGCGCGGTCACCCCCGTCCCGGCTGGTCCGTTGTTCAAGGATCCCTCGGTCCGGCGCAAGTGGCTACACCGGGTGTCCCGGAGCCGGGTATCGCCCCAGGCCAAGGCCTATGCCTCGCACCTGGCCACCAGGAGCGACGAGCACGGCCGCTTCTGTTTCGGAGCCCAGACCCGCTTGGCCGAAGAGTTCGGTCGTTCCACCGATCGTCTCCAGGCCTATACCAAACAGCTTGAGGAAGCCGGCCTCCTCGTCGTTGAGCGTTGCACCCCGTTCCGGGGCGAAGACGGCACCTGGAAGCGGCGCTGGGCCAACCGTTACCACTTCATCGTGGTGGCCCGCGACTTTCGCTACCACCTCGTCAACACCACCAAAACATCAGAACCGGTTCAGGACGTCCCAGCGCCAGCGCAGGCCCCTCCCCCATCGACGCGACCGAGTGAAGTCCCCGGCGCCCCTCACGGTCCCCCTGAGGACTCCGCAGAGGCCGATGCCGTCACCGACGAGCGGCCGGCCTCAGCGGACCTGGCCGAGCAGGTGGCCGAGCTCCGAAAGCTCATCCCTGCTTCCGCACTCCCCCGTCGTCGCTAAAAAAGACCCCACTCCTTGGTTCTGCGCGGGCCAGAAGCAAACTGAGCCGCCAATGGCGGCTCTTTTCGCGTCCGTGAACCGAGTGCTGTACACAAGTTTTCCTCGCGCCCCTCTGACGCCTTCTATAAGGCCGCATTCCAAAGGCCGCAGTACTGCGGCCTTAACCCCCTTAATAGGGGTATCCACCGTCCGCTCCTCAATGCGGTGGCGACGGTGACCAAGAGATTGATCTGCGTCACGAAAGAAAAAGGAGCCGCCAAAGTCGGCCCTCATTTCCAAAACGCTGCCGATACATCCCCCTACAACATCAACCACGTTTCTAGATCCCCGATCGAGTCAAAACCTGTCCTAAAGAACGGCTTCGCCACCCTTCCTTCGTCGGGTGGCTCCGCCTGGTCGCCTAAGGCGACCGTCATCGTACAAACAAGGTTGTTCGCGAAAAAAGAGAATCGGGGAGATTCTTCACAGGTCGGTGAACACCCTTCGCGTCGGATACGTAAGCAAGTACCAGCGTAGATACGTTGGTACTGATAGACTGATCAGGTGATTGTCGCGGTAGCGAACCTCAAGGGCGGAACCGGCAAGACGACCACGGCCGTGTACCTCGCCCATTTTCTCTCGGCAGTGGTGGTGGATGCCGACCCGCAGGGTTCAGCCGTCGGCTGGGTCGAAGCGGCGGCCGAGGTGGGAGGCATCCTCGGCGTCGAGGTAGTCCACCTCCCTGACTCGAAGTTGGCGAGCCGGCTCCCGAAGGTGGAGCGGCTCGTCATCGACTGTTCACCACGTGACCACCGGATTACCGATGCGGCGATCGAGGCGGCCGACCTGGTGGTGATCCCCACCGGGACCACTTCGGCGGACATGGACCGGACCTGGGCAACGCTCGACCTCGCCAAGCAGCTCGGGACCCCTGCTGCGGTGCTCTTGGTCAAGGTCCGAGTCGGCACCCGGTCACTGGCCGCCGCCGCCGAGGCCCTGGCCGAAGAACACGCCACGGTTCTCGAGGCCCGTATCCCCCAACGTGAGGCCCTAGCCGTCGCCTGGGGGCAACCGCTTACCTCCGACCCCTACGGCTACGACCTGGCCGCCCAGCAGATCAAGGAGCTGCTTCATGCCTGATATGACCGACCTAGGCGTCGTCCCCGAGAACGACGCCTACGATGCTGCCCTACACGACCTGGCCCATTCCCTGGTCCGAGGGTGGATTATCTGCGAGACCGCCGCCTTCGACCCGGACAGCGAGATCAGCTTCGGTGGAAACCTGCCCGAGGCGCTGTCCGGCGCCCTGGACATGACCGCCGTCGCACTCGGTCTCGACCGTGACGAGGCCGGTGCTCTGATCGACGATGAGTACGCCCGTGAGGCCGCCGCCGACGGCTTGGTTCGACATCGGCCCGGTTCTTGGGAGGCCACTCACGTCCGGGCACTCACCTTCGCCCCCGAGCTGATCCCCCACGAGGCGGCCTGATGGCTACCCCGAACATGCGCCGCCGGGGCGCTAAGGCTGCCACGGTCGCAGCCGAGGTCACTGAGGCAGTTCCACCCCGGCCTCATCAGGTCCACGCGGAACCGGGCAAGCCCAACCCGTACCCGCACCGGCTCTCCATTGACGTGGACCGCGACACCTACCGAACGCTCCGATTGATCGCGGCCCAGGAAGGCTGCCGTCTCATCGACTTGGTGCGGGCCGGCATCGCCCGCGAAATAGCGGCACGTCAATAAGTACATACGTATCAGCGTGCATACGTGGAAGTGGTGTCGACCCAGGTCTCCACCCCGGTAGCGTGACCCACCCATGAGCACCCGGCACGTCTACGCCGACGAGTCGAAGCGGGGTCGCTACCTTCTGGTGGCGGTCACTATCGAGGACCCCGACGCAGCACGGAAAGCGATCACTAGTCTCATTCTCCCCGGCCAGCGCCGACTCCACATGGTGCGTGAGCGCGACAGCCGCCGTCGACTCATCCTCTCGACGCTGGTCCAACTCGGGCTTGAGGCCGTTATCTACGACGCTGGCCGCGACTACCGGGAGGACCGGCAGGCCCGCGGCGCGTGTCTGACGGCCCTGGCCACTGACCTGCTCGGCCGGGACACCCGCCTGGTCATCGAGGAGGACGAGTCCGAGCTGCACGCCGATCGCCTCGCTCTGTACCAAGCCACCTACGGCACCAGATCCGCGGGCGGGCTGGCGTATGTCCACGACCGGGCGAGCCATGACCAGCTTCTTGCAATTCCTGACGCGATCGCATGGTCGTGGCCGCAGGGCGGGGACTGGCGACGTCGGGTTGGCCCTCTTGTCACCGCCGTGCGCGACGTCGGAAACCGCCCCTAGAAAGCGCAAAACCCGAGCCGCAACCGTCCGGAAGAAGCTCGGGTCCCACTTCCCTTGACTATTGCCGCGGGCAAGACCAAATATACCACCGCCCCACTACGCGCAAACCCCGGTAGTCCAACGTCCGGATGAACCAACGGACTCATTTCCCGAAGCTCAGCGCAAGGGCCCCTAACCCCTACGGCTCGACCCAGCTTGACCCGCAGCTCTCGGGTGCCAGCGGGGGAGAGGGAAGAAGTAGGTACGTTGGTACGTAACTGCGTATCAGTGCGTTCAACGGATCGGAGCCATCGACCGCTCAGTCGCTGTCAGAACGTCCAGAAACGCTCGAAGCGCCTTTGGGGGCGTCGGGGTCGGTTCGGGTGACTCAGGGGTACTCCTGGCCGGCTCAGCCGGGGAGGGAATGCTGTTCACCGAGGACCCGGGTAGTGGTGGCTTGGACCTGGCGCCAAGGGGAGTGGGTGTCCCACCAAGGGTCGGGGGTGATCTGTTGGTAACGGGTGCCGTCGATGACCACCAAGACAGCCGGGCGACGGCCAGGGATGTCGGTTGGCTGGGCGATCTGCCCGGGGCCTGTCGCCCCGACGGGTCACGGCCCGGCCGGGGTACTCCCGGTGGGCTTCTCGGCGGGGACGTAGCGCGCCGCGATGCGCCACTTGCCCTCCTCGGGATCGAAGAAGGCCCGGGCATCGAAGCTACCGGTGGCGGTGGGGGAGAGCTTGTCGGGACGGGCCCGGGTGAAGGCTTGCGCAATTCTTGAGGCCCGTCCCACATCGCTGAATTTCGGGGACAGACGATGCACCTCGCCCGGGGTGGCGATCAGGGCCAGCCGGGTCTCTTCGACCGGTGTCTTGGGTGCCCGAGGCGGTACCTCGGGCCAGGCAGTAAGGGTGCCGTCGAGTTTGGTGTCCGCCAGCCGGTACTCGCCGGTCTGCTTGCGGCCACTCCGAGACTTCTCAGCCATGCTGCACCCACTTCCTCATGCGTCCTGCCCCCTGACCGTAGCCACTATCCCTACGCCCTACAGCCAACACCCGTACCCACAACTCCCTACGGTCAACCACCGACCATCATGGAACCCTCACTACCACACCATTAAGGGTTCACGGCAGGTTCACAGCACGTATGCTACCTACGGTAGTTGCCAAAAGACCAGGCTGGACCGGGCACGCCCGATCCACACCCCGAACGAGAGAGGAGCGCCGGTGAAGGGAGGGATGCACTTTTACCGGGGCTCGGGAGCAGGCGCCGCCAAGTACTTCGACGAGGGTCATCAAGGGGCCGAGGCCTACTACAGCGAGAACGCCCGGGTGGCGGTCGAGATCGACACCTGGAAAGCGGGGGAGCGGGCGGGGCGGACCACCCTGGCCGCCGAAGGCGACCTCGTCAAATGGGTGGAGGGGATCGACCCCAAGAGCGGGGAAGTCAAAGGCCTCATCCGCGCCGGTGGGGCGGACCGCCAGCCGCTCCGTTTCGTCGAAGTGGTGGTCAACAACCCCAAATCGCTCTCCATCGTGGCCTCGCAGAACCCGGTCGTCTCGGCCGCTTTCGACGCCGTGCTCGACCGCCAGGCCGACGAGATTGCCCGCTATCTCTCGGCGGTGGCGGTGACCCGGATCGGCCCAAGGGGGGCCCAAGTCGAGGTGGCGAACCTCACCGTCGAGACGGCCCGGGTGCGCCACCTGACCAGCCGGGAAGGGGACCCCCATCGTCACGTCCACCTCATGATGAACACCCGCGTCAAAGCCCCCGACGGGAGCTGGCGGGGTCTGCACTCGGCCGGTATCCGCCAGCAGATCCGGGCCGTCAACGAGCGGGGGACCCGGGTGCTCATGACCGACCTCGGGCTCCGCCAGGCCCTGGCGTCACAGGGGTACACCCTCGGAGTAGACGGCGAGGTGGATCAGGCCCGCGGCGCAGTTACCCTCATGTCCAAACGGAGCGCTCAGGTGGCCGAAGACCGTGAGCGCCTGGAGGCGGCCTGGCGCCTGGCCCACCCCGAGCGCGAGCCCTCCCAGCGGGTGAAGAACGGCTGGGACCAAGAGGCCTGGGCGTCCTCGCGCCGGGCCAAAGGCAAAGAACGCGAAGGCCCCGAGGAGCTGGCCGCCCGGGTCCGGGTCGAACTCGGCGAAGCCGGGTTCGACTTCACCCTCGACGCCCGCCAGCCGCTCCGCACCGAGCGGGTTCCGGTGGCCGAGGTGGACCGCGACGCCGTAGCCACCCTCGCCGTCGCCATGCTCTCGGGGCAAAAGAGCGCTTGGAGCCGGGCCGACATGACCGCGGCGGTCGAGGTGGCGGTGGTGCGCAGCGGGGTGGTGGCCGAGCCCGGGGCGGTAGCTGAACTGGTCGAGGACTGCGAGGCCCGGGCGCTGGAGCGCTGTACCTCGGTGCTCGACGCCGAGCGCTACACGCCGACCGCCATGTCGCGTTATCTGACCTCCGAGGCGGTCATCGCCGCCGACGCGGCGCTCAACCTGGGCTTCGCCGGGCTGGCCGGGGGAGGTGCGGAGCGTGATCAAGCCGGGGGAGCGCTGGCGCAGCGCCGGGGCCTGGGAGCCGGGCAGATCGAGGCGGTCGAGGCCATGTCAGGCACCCGGCGCCTCGAGGTGGTCATCGGCCCGGCCGGGTCGGGCAAGACCAAGATGCTGGCTGTCGCCAGCGAGCGCCTGGCCGAGCAGGGCCGGGACCTGGTCGTCGTGGCCCCCACCCGCAAGGGGGCCATGGTGGCCGCCGCCGAGGTCGGCGCCGAGGGATCCTCCCTCTCGGCCCTCCTCTACCGGCACGGCTTTCGCTGGGACGAGGCGGGCCGGTGGTCCCGGATCCTCGCGGGTGGTGACGAGAACCCGGCCACCGGCCGCCTCCTCCAGGGTCCACGCGAACGGTCTGGATCGTCAATCCGACCGTTATCGACGTCGCTCTCTGCGGCCTCGGTCATTGTGGTCGACGAGGCGGCGCTGATGACGGTCGACCAGGCCAACGCCCTCATCGACTTGACGGCCGAGTCAGGGGCGGCGTTGCGCCTGGTGGGCGATCCCCGCCAGCTGGGCGCCGTAGGCCGGGGCGGGGTGATGGAGACCGCGAGTCGATGGGCGGAGAGCACGGTCACCTTGGACGAGGTGCACCGTTTCGTACGGGCCGGGGTGGACGAAGCGGGGATGCCGCTTACCGAGACCGACCGCGACTACGCCGCCCTCAGCTTGGCCCTGCGCGAGGGCACCGAGCCCGAAGTGGTGGTGGAGCGACTGTTTGAACGCGACATGGTGGTGGTCCATGCCAGCGAGGCCGAGGCGACAGCCGCCATCGCGGCCGACGTCGCCCCCGACCTCGAGCGCCCGGGTGCCGTCGCCGTCACTGTCGCCACCAATGCCGAGGCCGAATCGGTGAACCAGGCCGTGCGAGGGCTCCGGGTGGCCACCGGCACGGTGCACGACACCGTGGTGACCTTTGGCATGGAAGGGGTGCGCATCGGGGTGGGCGACCACATCGTCACCCGGCGCAACGACGCAGATCTCAACGTGTCGAACCGACAGAGCTGGGTGGTGAAAGAGGTGCTCTCCGACGGCGCCGTGGTGGCAGGCGACGGCGCCCGACGGGTCCACCTGGACCCGTCCTATGTCGCCGAGGCGGTCCAGCTGGGTTACGCCTGTACCGACTACGGCAACGAGGGGGTGACCACCGGGCGCTCGGTGACCTCGGTGGGTTCTGCCACCAGCGCCGGCGGCCTCTACGTCGGGGTGACCAGGGGCCGTTACGACAACACCCTGCACCTCGTGGCCGAGGACCGAGAGGACGCCCGGATGCAACTAGTCGCCGCCCTCGGACGCGACCGCGCCGATCGGGGTCTCGACGTGGCCCGGGCCCGGGCCGAAGCCGAAGCCGAAGCCGAAGCCTCGCGCACCGTGCGTCGGGCCGAACGCTCGCCCGATCACGTGCCGGTCGAGCAGATAACGCTCCAGGAGGCAACGGATGAACCGCGCCCGCCCGAACGGGGTCCCCTCGAACCGGAGCCACAGGAGCACCTGGTGATCGACCCGGCCCACTGGCGGACCGAAGCGGAGCTCGACCAAAGGGAGCGAGAGGTCGAGCTCCGCTTCGCCCAGGGCATGAGAACGCTGGCTCCGATTCGCGGCATCCCCGAGGACGAACGACGGCGGGGGAACGAAACGGACCAGGCTGCCGCTGCCGCAGCCCGCCGAGAGGCTGCGGCGCAGCGTGCCGAAGTCGACCGCATCGCCGCCACCAAAGACAAGCTGGTGGCCCGAGCCACGGCGGACTATATGGCGGCTCGAGAGGACTCCCGCATCATCGCGGCCGGACCGGGTCGGTTCGGCCGCAAGGCGGCCAAGGTCGCCGAAGCCCGGGACCACTGGAAAGAAGTGTTCTGGCGTTGGCACGACGGACCGCCCAGCTCGGACTGGAGCGACGAGGCCGTGCGGGGCCTCGCCGCCGGCGCCGCCGAGCGGATGGTCAACGCCGACGTCCACGCGCACCGCAAGCAGGCCGACCAGGCCGACAAGTTGGCTGCCGAACACGACCAAGCGGTGGAGCGGCGCGACCGCAGTTACGAAAGTTTCCTGTGGATGAACAAGAGCAACGCCCAGCATCGAGAGATTCTCTTGGCCAAGGTCGAACACGATCGGGAGAGGATCGCGGAGGGCCGTGAGCTGCGGGTCCAGATCGTCGCTGACATGAGCCCCGAAGAGGTCAGCGCCCTCGACCGCTCCCGTGAGGTCCTCGCCGCCGCGCAGGAGCGACAGCGCCAGATGGAAGAACAGCTACAGGCCAGCACGGCCCATGAGCTGTACCGCGGCATCGAGCACGGCGGTCCCGGCTTCGAACGCTGACCATCTGACGCAGACCCGGAAAGAACTCTCGAATCTCCACCATCCGGCCGAGAGCACCAGGGCGCCCAGCACCCAAACGGCGGCCACCAAGGCGTTGAGGGGGAGAAAGGCATCCCCCTCAACGCCTCATCCCATGATGGAACGGCGCAAGACTTTCCGGAGCGTCAAGGGTCGCTCCGGGACTCGCTGCGCTCGTGTCCTCACTCGCCTACGGCGCCCCTTGACCCACCTGGCCCGACGTACGGCACGGTCGAAGAATCCGGTCGTCGGGTGGCTGACCGTTATTTAACTATTGTGTTTCGTAACAAACTTTGCCAGAGTGGCTCTATGGACGCCACCGCACATCGCATCATCAAGGCGGCCCGCGACACCTTGGTCGACGGGCTCGACTTCTCGGGGATCGTCCGGGCGACCGCCACCGTCAAAGAACGGGCCGACTCGGTCGGCCACGGCCTGAACATCGAGCAGTTCATGGCGCTGGTGAAGATCACCGAGGACCTCTACGCGCTCATGGTGGACGATCCGAACCCTCCTGAGTGTGTCCACTGTGAGACGGCGCTGATTCAGCCCGACACCGGTCGGCCACGGCGCTTTTGCTCTGACGCTTGTCGCCAGGCCGACTACCGAGAGCGGATGGCGGCCCACGACGAGCCCGACGTCATGGGGAACTACCTCACCCAAGGATGGAGCATCAACGACAAGGGCGAGTGGAGCAAGAGCTGAGCGGGCGACTGACCCGTTCAGTATCGGCGTAGGCGGTCCCCGAGTGGCGGCGGGGAAGAGTTAGCCGAAGGGTCCGTATTCTGTACAGCATGGGCATAGTGGGCATACCCACGAGCACGCGTGCCACTTCCCCAGGATTTTGCGGTGGGCAGGGTGAAAACTCCCGGCCATTCTGTGTAATCAACCCTTTTAACAGCCCTTTTGGCGATGGTGGCCTCAGAGGGGCATGCCCACGGGCAAGCCAGACAGGTGCGCAGGGCACCGAACGGTTCCCGCCGCCTGCCTACGGGACGTAAAACGTCGGACCGTAGAAGCCGGCGTCACCGAATGTAAAGACGCCGTTGTCCGCACCTACCAGCCAGTAGCCGTGCCCATCCTTGGTTGCGGCAATGCCGCTGACCGGTGCGTTGAGCGACTTGCCGCCCATCGACCCATAGAAGGCGGCGTCACCGAAGCTGAAGACCCCTCCGTCGGCGGCAACCAGCCAGTAGCCGCCCGCGGTACTGGCTGCCATTCCGACGATCGGTGCGTTGAGCTGGGTCCCACCCTCGGAGCCGTAGAAGGCCGCGTCACCGAAGCTAAAGACCCCTCCGTCGGCGGCAACCAGCCAGTAGCCATGCCCATCGGGCGTGCTTGCGATGCCGACGATCGGTGCGTTGAGCTGGGTCCCACCCTCGGAGCCGTGGAAGGCCGCGTCACCGAAGCTGAAGACCCCTCCGTCGGCGGCAACCAGCCAATATCCGCCATCATCGGGGGTGGGTGCGATCCCGACAATCGGCGCATTGAGCGACTTCCCGCCCATCGAACCGTAGAAGGCCGTGTCCCCGATGGTGAATACTCCGCCGTCTGCCCGTACGGTCCAGAATCCCCCTGAATCGGCGCCCATCTCGATCCCGACTACAGGGGCAGGGCCACCAACTTCGCCTGACGCGAATGAAGCGTCTCCATAGGCGGAAACCCATCCCTCGTCGGTGATGGTCAGATAGCCCCCGCCGTCAGGGGTCGGAGTGATGCCGACAACATTGCCCAGAGGGGTGAAAACCGAGACTGCGTGTGAGGAGGCGTTAGAACTTCGCCCGGTGGTTGCAGAAGCAGCCACCGGAATAAGGGCGATGGAACTCGCCGCGGTGATGCCCAATACCAGCCGGATTTTCCAAGCTTCCCGTCTCACGGATGGGGACTATACGCAGACCGGGCCGTTAGCGCCCAACGCGCAGCAGGTTGACCACGCCGGACGC
>PMLV01000188.1 GCA_003160635.1 Acidimicrobiaceae bacterium
AGTTTCGTTGGGCCCGCTGACCTCATTCCCCAAAGGACCTCGCCGGCCTGAGTTGATCGGTCGTGCGTCAAGCCTGCAAAGCTTTTCGCACGATCGACGAACGCCGCCGGTTTCAGCCAGGTCTCGCCACGTCGACGGTGGTCGATGCGGTGCGCTCTAGTAGGACAGCTCATTCGATCCACGGCCCCAGGCACGTCCACTCAAGATGAGCCACAGGGGGCGAAGCCTGCGGCACCCAAGCGCCGCCGCGCCAGCGGCCCTAATTTGGGCGGGTATGACGGACAAATCCAGATACGTCGGCGACGCAGTGGGTGCGTGGTACTACTGCTTCAAACACAAGCAGGTCGAAACGCGCGACCAGTGTCATCTGATGGATCGGATGGGCCCGTACCTCACCAGGGAGGATGCCGAGAACTGGCATGACCGGGTCGCAGCACGGAACGAGGCGTGGGACGACGAGGATGAGTAGGTGTGCGTCGGCGGGCAATCAGGCCACCCGCACTACCCGCTTTGCGGCGTTCAACGGGATCCCGACCGCGGGCAATGCGATGCGGCAAGACGCGAAGTCGCCCGTCCCACGATCAGGCAGGAACCGGGCGCCTTACTTGAATTCACTTGCTGTCGAGCTGTCTATGAGAGTGGCACTCACTGGGGCTTGCGGACCCCGCATGCCGTCGCGACGCTCTAACAATGGGTTGCTTACTGAAATTGCTCTGTGAGGCCGACCGTTTACCGCCAGGTCAATCCCTTGCGGCCGCCATCTTACGAAGGCCTACTCCGAGTCACACTTCCCGAAACAAACCTACCCCTTCTCTGGAATCCCATCTAGAACGGGGATCTTCACTGCCGCGGCGGTGGTGGAGTCCTCCTTCTTCTCCCCACCGAAGAGAAGGGCAGCTGGTAGGACCGTGAGGTATCCCGCCCCCCTCATCGGTCGTCGGGGGTGGGCGGTGGGCTCATCGCTGTGTTGCGGCCGATGACCGCGGCCAGCAGCGGTGCTATCGGCGTCACCTCCACCGGCAACGCGAGGCTCTCGATCCCCGCCAGACTGTCGGTGACGATCAAGCGGCGCAGGGGCAACCCGGCCAGTCGTTCGACGGCGTTTCCGACGAAGAGGCCGTGGGTGGCTGCCACGACTATGTCTGGGCGGGCGCCATTCTCCAAGAGCAGTCGGACGGCGGCCTCGATGGTGGCGCCGGTGCTGATCATGTCATCGACGACGATCACCGGTCGCCCGTCGACCTGGCCCACGAGTTCCTCGGCGCGAACCGAGGCGCCGGTCACCCGGGTCTTGCGCACGATGACCACCGGCAGGCCCAGCACGGACGCGTAGTGCTCGGCGAGTTTGACCGCGCCGAGGTCGGGAGCGACAACTACGGCATCCGGCGTGATGGCAGGAAGCAGGGTGTGGGCGATGGCGGGGACCGCGGTGAGAGGCTCGACGGGAATGGCGAACATGGCCTCGAGAGCGGCGGTGTGGGGGTCGATCACCACGAGGCGATCGGCACCGGCCGCGGCTATCGCTGACGCTGCCATCCGCGCCCCGATGGCCTGTCCGCCCCGGCTGCGCCGGTCCTGGCGGGCATAGCCGAAGTAGGGCACGACTGCAGTCACCCGGTCGGCACCTGCGCGACGGCAGGCGTCGATCATGAGCAGGAGTTCGACTAGGTTGTCGTTGACCGGCGGACCCGTCGACTGCACGATGAAGACGTCGTCGTCCCGCACCCCGTCCACGCTGGGTCGGAGCTCGCCGTCAGGGAACCGCTCCACCTCGCCTGCCACAGGGCCAGCGCCCAACGCAGACGAGATCTCCGAAGCCAGCGCCCGGTTGGCGGTCCCGCACACGATCCGATGGTTCACCGCCGACGTCTTGCGACACCCTCGACGTCGCAGATGGCGACCTCCTGATCGCCGCATGAGACTCCCGCGCAAAACGCCGCCGCTCGGAGAGCGACGCCCGCACCGATGGGCCGGGTCATCCGGGGCGACCCTTTCGCCTCGGGGCTCCTGGTTCTGCGACACGCCAAGTATTCACAATCCAGCCATGGTGGACCCGTGGACCCACCCTATCCAGAGTCGAAGGTCCCCCATTTGGGGATCCGATGATCGTGCCGCCCTGCATGCCCTATCGATCGAGAAGCTCTCGTATGAGGGCTCAGGAGCGGCGACGTACGCTAGGTTCACTATGGCGCCCCAGATCGCAGTCGTCGGTGGGTCCGAGGCAACGGCTCCCGTAATCGCAGCGGCCGAGGCGGTCGGCGCCGCCCTCGCATCCGCCGGAGCGATCGTGATCTGCGATGGCCTCGGAGGGGTCATGGCCGCCGCCTGCCGGGGCGCCAAGTCGGCAGGAGGGCTGACGGTGGGCATCCTGCCGGGCAAGGACCCTTCCGCCGCGAACCCGTGGGTCGACGTGGTCATTGCCACCGGCCTCGGTGAGGCGCGCAACTCTCTCGTTGTTGGCTCCGCCGCGGTCGTTGTCGCTCTCGACGGAAAATACGGCACCCTTTCCGAGATCGCCTTGGCTCTTCGCGTCGGCACTCCTGTCATCGGCATCGGCACGTGGTCCCTCAGCCGGCCCGACGGTGAAGTGGATACGGGGATCGTGCCGATGGAGGATCCGTGTGCTGCGGCCGCAGTGGCATTGAATCTGGCGTCCGCCCGGTAGTGAATCATTTGACCAAGCTCGGCATAATCTTCACCGTACCGAACGCGCGTCCCACAGCACACACCCGCGATTGGGAACAAAATCGCCACCTTCGATTCTGAACTATTCGGGACGCCACAGTGCGCCCTTTCACCCCTTTATTTGGGCTCCTGCATCCTGTGGGTGCCGAGAACCCCATCCGCCCAGCTCAGGCAACGAGCCGATACTCGTGGATGAGTCCGCCAAGGACGTCGCTTCGTCGGATGCCAGTCGGGTCGGGTTCGGTGACCGGGGCCGTCGTTTCGGTGACCGTCGAGGGACAGCGTTGATCGAGGGATCGGTGAGGCCGGAGCCCGTTGTAATGACCCACGTATTCGGCGAGGACGACTTCGAGATGGCGGCGGCCGAGGATGAGGAGCCGGTCCAGGCATTCCCGGCGGATGGTGCCGACAAACCGCTCAGCCACCGCGTTTGCGCGCGGCGCCCTGATGGGCTGTGGGCGCCGAAAACCTCGTCCGATGCTGCAACAGGGACGATGTCCAAGGCGGGAGCGTCGATCGTCGCCGGGTGACGCGGGTCCTGGATTCGGTAGCACCAGTGGTAGGAGCGAAGGTGGTCGGACCTGCACAGGTCCTCGTCAGAGTGCAGATTGAGTTTTCGGCACCCACAAGGTATCTCGTGACGCCCGCGATCGTAAGCAGGCGCCCGACAACTTCGACAGCCAGTTAGCGCATACGTGCGCCGGTCTCGTGCCACGGCTTCTCGGTTCGAGGGCCGATATTCCTGCCCTTCGCGAGCGAGCAGGGTCCGGTCCGCACAACCGACTTTCAGCCGGCAGCCCGCAAGCCGAACGCCATACGGCCACACATGCGGCCGCCGGGAGGATGGAACAGCGCGGTGGCCGTAAGGGGATCCCCTGCGGGCACTATTCCCGCAGTCCGAGGACAAGCTGACCAGTACCGGATGGCGTTCCGCTTACGGGATTCGCTTGCAGCGCGTTGGCCAGAGAGCGGAGCGCGCATTCTGCTCGCGAAAAGCAGCATTTGCGGCAATAGGACTGGGAAGAAGCGTCACAAGGCCGGTGTTCGGGGACAGGTCCGGACCCCGTTGGAATCTGACGTTATGGGTGCCCCTTGATCGTCCAGGTAATACCGTCAGGCGATGTCCACTCTGTTGGGGACCCGTTCGCTGCGCCTCGGACAGTGAATCCTGTGGCGTCGACATTCAACGTGGCGAAGGTAAGCCGTGACCCCGCAACCGGGTCGTGTGTCCACGTCATCCAGTCTGTTGAGGTCCAGATTGTGTCGCTCTCTCCGTAAGCAGTGTTGGGTCCGCCGGCGTACTTGTTATTGAGAATGGCCACATAGCGGCCATGGCCCCACACGGCTCCCCTGACGCCCAGAGCGGCCATGTCAGACGGAAGTGGAACCTCATTCCAACTGATGGCATTCGTGGAGCGCCACAGCCCGGTCCCTTCGTCGTCGTTGAAAAGCAGCAGCGCAGTCGGTGCGACCACCAGTTGCTCGCCAGCAACACTCCCGTTGGGTGCACTTCCCCATCTAGGGGTCCACTGCTTCTCGTTGGTCGAGGTCCACACCATCGGATTGCAGCCAGATGTCGAGCAATCTGAAGTGCTTACTGCACTGCCGGAAAAGAACGCGCCTGCTGCTACGTGGTAGCCGTGGAACTGGACCACGGAAGTGACCTGGGCTCCGGCCGGTAGAGACTGGCCACCAGGGAATGTATTCGACGTGGAGCCGATCCCTATACGACGATCGATTGTGTGTCCGCCGTACCTGCCGAAAGCCTGTCGTTTACCGTTCCCCTTGCAGCGTAGGCCAATCGGGTGGTGCACTCGGATGCGGCCCCATCCTGGATTAAACGCATTCGACTTGCCTCGTCGAGGCAATGGTCCTATTGAGAGCGCCAGCGCTGGTAGAGATCGATGAGATCCCGTTTCGCGTCAGGGGTCAGCTCTTCTGGATCAATTGCACCTGTCATCTCGATGGTTGTCCGGATCTGCTCGAGGTAGGCCGAACAATTGGGACATCCTCGAAGGTGAGACTCGAATCGGCGCCGCTCTCGCCGTGAAAGAGCTCCCTCTAGATAGTCGGTGACGAGCTCGACAGCCTGCTGGCAAACGATGTCTCTTCGTCGCAGTGACAGCATCGCTCAGTCCTCTCCCATCTTGGCTTCGAGCATCCCGCGCAAGCGCGAACGCCCACGATGGAGCAGGATCCGTTGATTGCCACTGCTGATACTAAGGGCGGAGCACGTTTCAGCGTTGGTGAGACCCTCGACGTCGCGCAACACGACGACCTGGCGCTGACGCGGCGGCAGATCATCGAGGGCAGAATTGAGGATCGGCGTCAAAGCGCCTGCGTCGAGCCGATCTTCACTGTCCTCGGACCATCGTTCGAGTGGATCAGCCCACTGACCCTGAGCGTCGAAGCGGGAAGGATCTACAGCGTGCAGGGCTTCGATAGGCGTGTTCGGATGCTCCGCGGAGCCGGCTGACCGCGCTCGGTTGACGAGAATACTGAACAGCCAGGTCTTGAACGATGAGCGACCCTCGAACCGGTCGATTCCACGGACCACGCCCAGCCACGTGTCCTGAACGACCTCTTCGGCCACCGCATCGCTGGAGACCATTGATCGGGCCAGGCGAAGCATCGATCGCTGGTAGCGAGCCACGAGCATCACGAAGGCTTCTTCGTCACCGCTGCGAAGCCGGCTGAGTTGCTCGATGTCCATCTCCACGGCTCAGAGCCTATGACCCAGTGTGCGGGTTCTGGTCGCGCCAACACATGGTGATCTATTCGCCGTGGGTTTCTGCCGATCGCCGCGCCAATGGACATGTACTCGTAGTCCGTAGCGCCGCAAAATTGTTACAGGGGAAGCCGATTCGGCGGCGAGGTGACAGCGTAACGCTTCTCCTTCAATCGGAGACTGTGTTTGGAAAGCCTCAATCGTTGACAAAGGAGAATTAATGAAACGACTCACCCGTTTGGCATCGGGGGCCAGTGTGGTCCTCGGACTATCGGCCCTGGTGGCACCCATTGCTGCCGGCGCCGATGGCTTCCCGCAAGGGCCACCCTTCGGCGGTCACGGCTCTCAAGTCGTTTTCGTTCAGACCGACAACACGGCCGGCAATCAGATCGCCGCCTATGACCGGGCCGATAACGGCACCTTGACCTTGGATAACACGTACAACACCGGCGGGCTGGGTGGGGCACTCAACGGCTCCCACGTCGACCACCTCGGTTCCCAGGGCTCCCTCAACTATGACCCGAGGAATGACGCCCTCTACGCCGTCAATGCTGGCAGCAATACGTTGTCGGTGTTCTCGGTCCGGGGCGATGACCTGACGCTGCGACAAGTGGTGAGCTCAGGTGGGACGTTCCCGGTCAGTGTGGCCGTGCACGGCAACCTGGTCTCCGTACTCAACTCTCGGAATGGGGGGGCCGTGCAGGAGTATTACGCCTTCTTCGGGCATCTGTTCCCCGTCCCTGGATCGAATCGAGCTCTGGGTCTGACCATTCCGACGGACACCACGGAGTTCACCCACACACCCGGACAGGTTGCCTACTCTCCGGACGGTTCCAAGCTGATCGTGACGACCAAGGCCAGCTCCAACGCCATTGACGTCTTCAACGTGGGCTTCTTTGGGAACTTGTCGCCTTCGCCGGTCGTCAACTCGCTGCCCGGTACGGTCCCGTTCGCTATCACCTTCGACGACGCCGGTCATCTGGTGATCGCCGAAGCCGGACCCAGCGCACTGGCAACCTTCACCCTCAACCGAGACAGCACCATTACCCAACTCGATTCGCTGGCCAGCGGACAGACCGGTTTGTGCTGGGTTGCTCCTGCCGGATCGCTGTTCTTCACGGGCAATACCGGCGCCAACTCGACGAGTGGATACCAAACGAACGCCAGCGGTGAACTGACCCTGCTAGGGGCGACACCAACCGACCCGGGGACAGTCGATGCTTCGGCCTCCTCCAACGGTCGCTTCCTCTATGTCCAGACCGGAGGTAATGGGATCGTCGACGAGTTCCAGGTGAACGCCAATGGAAGCCTGACTGAGATCGGCTCTGTGACGGTAGCCGGCGCAGCTGGCGGTCAAGGCATCGCTGCCTCCTAATAGCTAATCCCCTAGCGAGCGGCGATGTCCGGATCAACTTGGGCGTCGCCGTTCGCCCGGGGGCTTGGGCATTCACAGCAGGCCCGGCACGGCCAGACTGGTATCCGTTTGCGGATCCTCTACTGGTTCTCGGGCACCACAGGTATCTCTTGAGCGGATATTCTCTGGCACAATCGGATAGTGCGACGATTGCTCCCTTGGGCCCTGGTCGCCCTCTTGGGTATCGCCAGCGGACTCGGTGCAGCTATCGAGGTATTGAGCGCGCCTCAGACAACGCCGGCGCAGTGGGTGGCGAGCGTCTTGGCTGCAACAGCAGAAGCCGGGTCGGCCCACTTCACCTACTCGAGCATCACCACGAGCACGAACCCGGCACTCGCGAGCCGAATCGTCGGAAGGGGCCTGGTCGACTTCACGTCCGGGGATGTCCGGGTCACCGAGGTGGACACCGACCGACAGTTCACGACGGGACTGCTCGGTGCGCGCCTAGATGCCACGCCCACCGTCAATCGCAGCCAAGACATCGACATCGGGCGCGGCGACTACAAAGACCTCTCGGGCCCCAACGGAGTGCAGGTATGGATCAGGTTCTCGCTCCCACGCAATCCCCACGCCGATCTAGGACTCTCATTTGCTGACAACGCGGGGGGAGCCCTCGACTCGATTAGCGACGGCTTCGAGTACGCCAAATCCGTTCGCAACTTGGGGTCGGCATCGCGTTCGGGGATACCAACGACGCGTTACCTGGTGACGACCGCTTCGGTGTGTGGTCCACCTCGACATGTAACGAAGCAGCCAGTGACAGAGCAGCAAGGGCCAACAACTATGTGGCTTGATGGGCAGGGCCGTCTGGTTCAGGTCAGTTATTCGCTCCGCATCGACGAAGTTCGGCCTCCAGCGTTGGGACCAGACGGGTCCGGTGTGGCCCGTCTGATGAAGGGTCGGGCTGCGATGACTGCCACTCTTCGATTCTCGGACTTCGGGACTCCAGTCCACATCAAGGCCCCTCCGCTCAGCCACGCGCCTTCCTCGAGTTCGCACTCGATCTCTATTGGCATCAGGTGCGCCTCCTCGAAATCAGGTTGAACCCACGGAGAGAACTCTGGCGGCGCGCTCCTCAATGCCGGTCGGTTCATCCAATTTGACTTTCGTGCACCCCGACTTAGGGCCTGCGGATCGTTCCTGCAAGCCCAACCTCTTGAGGGCACTGAGAGTTGGCGTGGCGGGTCCAACTGCTAACGCCGCGCTAACCCGCCCACACCGGCACCAGGGGGGACCCCTCGGTCTCCTTACGCCTGGTTTGGGTCGCGCCACGCTGCGATCGACGCCGAAGGGCTTAGGCTCTCTTATCGGCTTCTTTCCCCAGCTTGAAATTCTGGTGCTGGGTGAGGATGTGCTCATGCGTAGCGCCGTGGTTCGGTACCTCCGGGTGGTGATGCCTGCACAGGATGTAAGGCGTCCCCTCGAGTGGATGGTGGCCGATCCTCCAACAGCCTCTTGTATGACAATTGACCTTGCGCACACCGGTATATACACCCACGAATACGGCGCTGATCAAGGTGGCCTCACCAAGATCAGAGCCGAAACCGGACCAGAAGTTGTAATAGACATCTGGTCCTCCGTGGAGGGTCCCCGTGTGCAGCGCGAACCAGTGACGCAAGGTGCCGATGAAGCCGATCAAGAGCGCCAGAACCAAGATCGCGACGACCAGGCCCATCAGCCAGACGACCCTATTTCCCGTGCTGTTCGGGGGGAAAGTCGGCGTCGGCGGTGCCGTGGAGTTGCCAGCGGTCGTCACCCCGTTGTCGCCGCTCTGCGTCGGCGTGACAGAGGACTCGGGTCGCGGATCATCCGTTGTTTCAGTCATGTTGCCTCCGATCCCGCTCCCAAAGAGAAACGGGGCGTGAGTTCGCATCCCGATTCTGCCCTCGCGAATGCCATTCGGCGGGGATCCCCAGGTCGCCGGCTCGGAGTCTTATTTCTTGGTCGCCCGTCTTCGCTCAATCTCCTTCAGAATGGCGTCTGGTATCGGTCGACATCCGCATACTTTGGCGTGCTCAAGGTGCCACTGAATCCGGTCATCGAGACGGGCACCTTTACCGAGGCGGTGCTCAGCGTGCCATTGTCTATTAAACGGTGGGGTCATAACCCAGTATGCCCTCGGCGAATAGCCAGTTCATCACACCATACCGGTAGCCCCATGCCGGGTTGGAGGCCGACCTACGAACTCTCTGCGACTGCCTTAACCCGTTCGAGGGTGCGGAGCATGTCACGTTGATTGCGGCGCTCCCGCAAGAATCCCCCGAGTGGCCGCCAGATCTTTGTGAAGAGGTTGTCGCCCAGGTCGAATGACTCGGTGACGTCGGTTCCTCCGTCATCGGTGGCACGAAACTCGTAACGCCACGTGTTCATCGGCCGGTCCCGCATCATGACGGCGAACTCGAATACTTCGCCGGGCTGGCACTCGGTGACTTTGCAAGTGGTCCAGTAGAGGACGGGCCAGTTCTCGTTGCGCTTTACGTGACCCCGGTACAGGGCACCGACTGCCGGACCGGTGGCTCCGTCGATCCACTCGGCCTCCATCACTTCGGGGCTGTACTCGCCCATCTTCGTGATGTCGCTGACGAGCCCCCAGACTCTGGCTGGTGGTGCGTTGATGTGGAGAGTGACTTCGGCGCGCATGGCAGTAGACCTTAGGGCGTCGCACGGCGACTGTCCGACCCGCCTCGACCACCGTACGCCGGGTCGATTGCGCAGCGTGAGCCGATCCCGAGCCGACCGGCGTCGTACCCGGGCCGGCCGCGGGCTGCTCGGGGTCGCCGCTTCCCGCGCCAGCGCAACGGCCGGTAGGGTCAAGGACCGAGCTGAACGCCGAACGGCGGACCTGGGAGGGCATCGATGACGGGCCAGAGTGACGGACAGCAGAGTGAGCAGGTCCACGAGTGGGGAGAGGCCGTGCCGATCTCATCCGGCCACCCCAAGCCGGGCGACATAATCACCGAGTCCGGCCTGGCCATTCCCCCGGAACCTCTGGTCGGCCACGACGTGTCGACCCCGCTCGAAGAGGATGAGCCCGAGCACACCATCCCGCCGGGTCCGCTGTGGTCTATGAAGGAGCGCCGGCACATCCAGTGGCACCTACTGCCGGCCTACGAGCGGCACGAACGGATCCGCGAGTGCCTAGACGCTGGCGACTACACCCTCTATTGCATCGACGACGGGGGGCACCACGCAATGATCGGTCGCCGCGTCGGCGTCTCACCCAGTGGCTGCGAATACTCGCTGATCGGCCGCATCTCTCGCCAGCGCTACGAGGAACTGCGCGACGAGCTCGTGCTTCTGGTCAACTGCTTCGACACGGCCACCGAAATTCGACTGTGCGGTATCGCCGTCGAAGAGGACATCCGTTCGTCCAACGTCTTTGACGTCGCCAATTACGACAGCATCGACGACGTCCCCGGGGACTACCGGCCCGGCTCGCCGTTCCACCACTTCAGCCAGGACGTGCAGATCACGGCCTATTAATACTCTGGCGGCAGGGTGTCTCCGTTACGCCGGATCGGTGGACCACCTCGCGGCACTTCGGGCACACCACAACTCGCCGAGGACCTGATTGGTATCCGGCACTTGTGGAGCTTGACTACTGCTGTTCGGCTCGAAACTCAGCAGGGCGCTCTGGGTTGGCCTCCGCCAGAGCGCGCTTGACGCCGTCGGCGTCCAGGTCAGCACCGTAAACGGGAGTACCAGGCTGCTGGCGCCAGGAATCCTCTAGACCACCTGCATCCACGCCGTCGAAGCCCAGTTGATCCAGCAGGTCAATGACCACCGCTTTGGCCGAGGCGTCGTCGCCGGCGACAGGAAGAGCAATCCGCCCCGGGCTGCCGGCGGGCTTTCCCTCAGTGAGCAGGTGAGAGGCGTAGATGCCGTTGAAGGCCTTGACCACCGCGTGGCCGAGCTGGCCCGCAACCCAGAGGCTCTCCGGAGTGCCGTTCTCGAGGTCCTCGATCCTCCCGTCACGTTGCTGGGGGTAGTAATTCCCGGTGTCAATGACGACCGCACCCAGTGCCAGACCGTCGAGGATCCCGGCCGGGAGCTTCGGAACGTTCTTCTCCGGGATGGTGACCACCACGACATCGGCACCCTTTGCGGCTTCGGTGGCGGGCACCGCCGAAGCCCCCGTCTCCTGTGCCAGTTCAGCCAGCGTTTCTGGACCGCGGGAGTTGGCTACTGAGACCTCATGACCCAGAGCGGCGAATCGCTGGGTGAGGTTGCCTCCGATGTTGCCGGCGCCGATGATTCCGATTCTCATGGTGTTCCTCCAAAAAATGACGGCTACGCCGTGTCGCCTTCGCCTTCGCCCTCGTCCAAGCTCGCAATCATCTCTAACGCCACGGGATGCCTAGATAGTCCCGGCAGGTCACGGCTTAGGTGGCCCCTCCCGTACGAGTCGATGCCGGGCGGTGTGTCGGTGCCCCCGTACGCCAATGGGACTGTGGGACGGGAAAGGATAACGATCCCAGCATTCGGACCACTCGTTCGCTACGGTCGGGATGCGCCGGATCGCTCTTTGAGCATCGGCTTGTGGGACCCTCACCTCTGAGTATGTCGGATCTTTGGTTCGATGTATGGGCTTGGCGCGTGCCATGCTCGTCGGATGTGGGCGGGACGCATCCCCCAAGGAGATCACGGTGGCCCGCCGGTCGGTTGGTTGGTGGCCGGTTACGCCGGGTTGACGGGTTTTCTCGTCCTGGAGGGCGTCGTTCGCGAGCGGGGCAGTGCTTCCAGCCTGGAGGATTCGACAGATGATCAAGGCACGACACGTCTTATCCTCAGTGCCTATGCGCTTGCCGCCGTGTTACCACTGCTGCTGAGACCGCTTCGGCTGCGGCGACTGCCGCGCTCGGCAGGGCCGGTTGGGCTCGCGATTGAAGCCATGGGGCTCGGCGTGCGGCTCTGGTCGATGCGAACGCTGAGAGGTTCCTACTCCCGAACGTTGGGAACGACAGAGGAGCAACAGGTCATCGACGAGGGCCCGTACCGTCTCATCCGCCACCCAGGCTACTTGGGGTCGCTTTTGACCTGGGCCGGATGCTCCGTCGCATCAGGCAGTCTGCCCACCGTCAACATCGTCACCGGCCTGCTCGCCGGAGCGTATCGACGACGTATCACCGTTGAGGAGCAACTCCTTGGTCGAGATCTTCCCGGTTACCTCGACTACAGCAAGCGCACCAAGAAGGTCATCCCCCTCGTCTGGTAGCGCGGCTCGAAGATTTCAGGGTCGAGGATGTAAAGCGTCGGACCGAAGTGTGTCGCTAACCGATCCCCCCGTGGGAGACGCCCTGA
>PMLV01000191.1 GCA_003160635.1 Acidimicrobiaceae bacterium
GTCATCGTTTCCGAACAGGGTCTTAGAGTAAACGTGCAGCGCCGCCGCGGCCGACCGCGGTTGGAACCTAGACGGAGCGCCAGGGCGTAACGTGCGCTAACGGTCAGATGCCTTCCCGTGACGGGAGTGAGGAGATCTCAGTGAGTGATTTGACGTACGACTCGACCGGCACGACCCTGATGACACCGAAGGGGCAGCTCCGCTATCACCTGGCAGGTGAAGGTCCACCGGTCCTGCTCCTCCACGGATCCGGCCCGGGTGTGAGCGGGTCAGCCGAGCGTGCAGCGCATCCTCGACCTGGTCGCGGCCCCGGCGTGGGTGCGCGACGCCCGCCGTGGACTGTTGGCGCCCAACCGGCGCGGCGACGCCCTCTACTCGGAGCTGCTGACCGACTGTCAGCCCTACGAACAACGCCCGCTACGTGTTCTTTAACCCACGCTCGCAGGACTTCTTCGTCGACTGGGACCGCGCTGCGACTGACATCATGTTGCGCGCCGAGGCGGGGACCCTTGACCCATGGCTCCATCTCTGCAACCATGAGCCATACCACACCGCCATCGGGGGGGCAACCATCAACCGAGTCAACAACGTGATTGGCGCACAACTAGGTAGAACGGCCAGTGGTCTGCGGCCGAATGAAAAGGGGATCGAAATGAACCGTCTCGTACTCACCAACGTGAACTTGCTCGATGGGGAAAATCCGGCTGTTCGCAACCGCACGGTCGTTGTTGAGGGCGATCGCATCACCTCTGTCGGGGCCGACCTAGCGACGGCGAATGACGGCGACCGTGTTGTCGACCTGCAAGGGCGCACGGTCATGCCAGGTATGGCCACATGCCACTACCACTCGACACTTCCCTCCGGTGACAATGGCGGACTTGCACCCTACGGTTACGAGTTCCCAGCCCCATACCAAGCGCTCCTTGCGCATCGCAACCTGATGACCGCACTCGAGCAGGGGTACACGATCGTCGTCGGCGCCGGTTCGTCTCGGGAAATTGATCCCGGCATCAAGAAAGCCATTGAGGACGGACTCGTCCTTGGACCGCGCTTTGTGCCTAGCGGGCGCGAGCTGAGCACGACCGGCCATGCCAACGATTTGACTATACCGTGGCATTGGGGACTCCCCGAGTTAGGCGCGGCTCGCAACTGCGATGGCGCGGAGGCGTTCAGGTATGCCGTGCGCGACGAGGTCAAGAAAGGTGTCGAGGTGATCAAGCTCTTCGTCACCCGGGGGCACCTCGTTAAGGGCGCCAATGACACCATGGAGATGACGCGGGACGAACTTGGTGCGGCAATCGAAACGGCACATGAGCGGGGGGTTCTGGTCCGTGGTCACTTGGCCGGCAAACGGGCAATCATGATGTCCATCGAGCTCGGTATCGACATCGTGGATCATTGCGACGAAATGGACGACGAGGTTATTTCCGCTTTGGCGGAGACGGGCATTTTTGTCGTGCCGAGCATCCACTACATAAAGGCCTTCCTTAACACGGAAAAGGACTCTATGTTCACGAAATCGAGTGCAGAAGCGCGTGCAGAGTCAAAGAGAAACCTCGAGTTCATGTACGACGCGCTTCCCAAGGCAGAGGCCGCCGGTGTCCGGCTGCTCCTCGGGGACGACTACGGCGGCCTTTTGCGCCACGGCCAGTACGGTGAGGAGTTGCACACCTACATTGAGGACGCAGGGCTTGCGCCTTTGGCGGTGATCCGGTGGGCTACTCGTAATGGCGCTGATGTCATCCGTCGAGGAGACGATCTCGGAACAATTGAGGCCGGCAAGCTGGCCGATCTTCTCGTCATTGACGGCGATCCCTCCGATGACATTCGTGTTCTCGCAGACAAAAAGCCACTAGCCGTTCTGAAGGGCGGCCAAATCGTTTGTGGAGCGCTCCCAGATGAGCACTCTGCCTGACTAAGCGAATGCCTGATGGGTCTTGGCCCACATATTGAGGCGGCGACAATCACATCAACCATTCGTTAACTGCCGGGCTGGCGATGAGAACGGGAACAACTCCCTGCCGGTAGAACTCCTTGGCGTCGATCCGGTAAAATCTTCATGCTCGTCCGGAGGATGCAACACGCCAACGAGCTTGGCAAATACCGCTTCGCTTCGGATACGGCCAGCATTGTGGCGCGTCGCGTTGAACCGGGGAGCGTGATATAGCGGAGTATCCGCGAACGTGGCCAGGGCGCCCCGACAGTTGTGGTTGCTTGACGACCCAACGAGGAGGTCCCCTGACGATGGACCACGCTACGGCGTCGCTGAGGTGCTTTTGGGACTCGACGGATTCCGTGGAGGAGACCTCCTCCGAAGTGATCGTGACCGTCGAGACAACAGCCGATTTCGTTGGGTGCCCGAGCTGCGGGGTGCGGCGGTGGCCAACGATCGGCTTCGGGTCGACATTCGGGATCTGCCCTGTTTTGGGCGCCCAGCACGACGCTGGTCTGGTTGAAACGCCGCTGCTGTGTCGCCGATCCTGACTGTGTGCCCAAGCCGTGGACGGAGGACTCCGAGCACGCTCCTCTACGGGCGGTGCTGACCGTGCGCAGGGGAGCACAAGCCACCGTCAGGATGTGACTATCCGACCCAATATGTGGGCCAAGCCTGAAGGGTCCATTTATTCGTTCAATGCCCTGACCTGGAGCTTCACGGGGCGCCAGCGTGAGGGTACGGCCATCGGTGAGACGGGAAGGTCGAGGCTCGTCGAGGCGCCTACCTTTGGTGCCACCGCACCGCCTCTTTCCCGAGAAGCCGCAGGTCAATCTGCGCATCGAGTATTTGGACCCAACAGGTTTGTGCAACAGGCTCAAGGGCATCTTTATTCGAATTTGAACCCGCCAGGTCGTACGCCTGGCAGTGTCGCGTCTTACCCCATTACAGTAAGACCGCCCCCTCACTCAGCCTCCTTGTTGTTCCTACTCTGGTAGCACCCGGTCAGGTCGACCCGACATCGTCCCAGTTCAGCGCGCTGATCGAGATTTTGGTGCCCTTCACCTCGGACTCCGCCCACCGAGTCTCGAGAACGGGACGCAGCCGTTCGGCGGCGGCGGCAGGGTCGTCGTCGAGGAAGCAGTAGGTGAGCTGGAGCTCGGTGATGTCCGCGACGGAGTACGGCTCGTCGACCGGAACCCCGGCTGCCCACCACGCCCCTGCGACGGCGGGCACCCCGGCGAGCTCGGACGCCGGCGCCTGGCCCCGTTCAACGAGCAGCAGCACGCCTGTCGAGGGCCACCACGGCAGGACGTCGGCACCGACCTTGACGCGAGGGGCGGCAGCCATCCGGCCGAGACCGTAGACCCCACGCTCGACCATCGGCAGGAGGTACGGGATGCGGCCAGCGCCGTTGAGCGCCTGACCGAGGGCGTTGAACTGCTCCAGACCACTGACGTTCGTAAAGAGGTACGTCATCACGTGGTCGGCGGCGTCGTAGCGCTCGTCGGACACGATCCGAGCGGCCCGGCACGCAGGGGTCGAGACCAGCCGCAGCGAGCCGCTAAGGCTTCGGAGCCGAGACTGTTCGGGGCGGTGGTCGTAGCAGTGCCACTCGAGGTACTCGAGGTCGTCGCCCTCCGGGTGGCGAGCCGACATTGAGACGAAGATCGTCGTGACCTCGGTCCGGCCGGTGGCGAGGACCGCCTTGACCTCGTCCGACGGCGTGCCTACAAGCTCGGGCATGGTTCGGAGCCTCGCGCAGCGGCTGACGCGCAGCGAGCGATGCGAGCAATCGACGGGCTGGGCCCGGCCCTCTGTGAAGCCGACAAGAGTCGCCGACCGGTCAGCGTTTCGGGTCAAATGCGCGGGCGAGGATCTTGTTCGCCTCGGGTCCCCCGTCTATGACGTGGTTGGTCCGCCTAGCCACACGCCAACCATCGTGCGTACGCCTGAATTCCCAATGGTTCGCCGAGACACGCCAAACCTCATAGCCATCGTCCGTATGACGGTAGACCCGTGTGTATCCCGTCGCACGAGCCTGGTCTCCCTCTATATCAACGATGGGAAAGGCCGGAATGTGGGCGGAACCATCTCGGATCAGCGATTGATGGCCTTCGGCCTTCACCATGGCGCTAACCGCTGCCGGGCCGATGAGATATGACATGTCGGATTCCAGCAGACCATCCTCGGCGAACAAGGAGCCGGCGACTTCGGCGTTGCCGGTGTCGACCGCAGGCCCCCAGCTGTTGATGAGGCGGTGAATAGCCAACTGGTCCTCAAGAAGCCCAACCCGCTCCTCCAAGGTCGCCAGACGATCCTGCAGTTGATTGTCGTCCACGAGATCCCTCCGATCAGCACGCCCGTATGGTTCATCGATGCCCGATCCGAAAGCGAGCCCGATTCATTAGTTGTAATCGCCCTCAAACGTTAAGAAGACGCACCTGGGCTAAGAGTTCGCTTCGCGTCGAGCAGGTGGTGATAGGACTCGTGGACAGCGTTACATGCCAGGCCCGCAACGGTGAAGCTGTAGATGCCATAGACACCGCGGTCATTTATGACGGTACGGGACCATGCGGCAGGGTCCATATCTGCAACCGTAGTAGCCAGCCTTCGGGCCTGAGCTTCGATATCATCCGCCAGATCCTCGGGATCCAACTGGTTGTAACTCTCCCACTCATCTTGTCCGGGGTTGAAGATAGGGACAGTCGGAGCGTCTTGTTCGATCGCAAGGAGCATCCGATCGGTGTATACCGTGAGGATGCCTCGGACGTGCGCCCCATACTGGAGGGGAGAGAACACCCCGGGCTCGGGACTTGTCCGAAGGTACGTGTCGTCTGCCTCCAACAGGAACGCGCGCCATTCCTCCGCCAGCTCTACTGCCCGGCCTCCAAGGGCGCTGGGGGGTAGAGAAGCAGGGTGGTCACCACATTGAGGGCAACGGTCAGACTGGATGCGAGGCCACTGCCATCCCTCGCCGCGGTCTCGCCGGAGTACCTCCAGAGCGTCCGGTTGCCTCGGCTGAAATGAAGACGTCATCACGTCGCGAGGCCGAGGTCCGGGTAGAAATCGGTCCAGCTACCCTCGGCGGGCTTCGCATAGCGAGACATTGATCAGCCCTCCCCACTCCGGCACAGCATGCCGGTGTTCCCAGCATAGATGTCGCCGGTCGGCAGAGTCAATTCGACCGGTCGGTACAAGACCTCTCGCGCTCCACGAGCGGACAGAAGCGGTGTTCCACTCGGCTGGAGCCTCGGCGTCCTCGATGAGGCGGCCGACGCGCTGTGAGGCGAGCCTCTCGGCAACTTCCCGTCGGCTGGTGCCCATTGGCGTTGGTGGACGCCGCAATGGCCTGGCAGCGGGCCGAATATGCGCGTGGTGACCGCCAGCCGATCGAGCCAGAAACGACGGCTCAGCGGCTGCCGGGAAGCAGCACGGATCCCGTAGGATGCGCTCATGAAGGAAGTGATCCAGCTCTACTTCGACCCCAGGTGCCCGTGGTGCTATCAGACGTCCCGCTGGGCACTCCGACTGGAGGAGCTGGGCCGGATCGAGTTGCGCTGGGGGGTGTTCTGCCTCGAGCTCAACAATTTCGACGGCCCTCACGACGACTTCGATCCGGACGGCTCGAAATCGGCCCCGGCATTGCGCACCGCGATCGCGGTGCGCAATGCCATGGGTCACGCCGCGTGCGGCCGCTTCTACGCCGCGATCGGTCGGCGTTACTTCTTCGAGCTCGAGGATCTGTCAGCGCCGTCAGTAGTGCAGGCCGCGCTAGCGGACGCGGATCTCGATCCGGCTCTGTACGACCAAGCCATTCGCGACCTCGGGACATGGAAGCAAGTCCGGGCCGAGCACGAGCGGCTGGTAGACGAGACCGGCGCGTTCGGCGTCCCCACCTTGCGCCTCGACGCCGGCGATGGTCCGTGCATGTTCGGACCGGTGATCAGCGAGCCACCTCCAGACGATGAGGCGCTCGAGCTGTTCGGGCACACCTTGTGGCTGTTGCGCAATGCCAACTTCCACGAGCTGAAGGGTGGGCGTGCCGTCTATCCCGACCTGCCCCACATCAAAAACGCGATGGCGGAACGGGCCGCCGCGACAGCTTCGGCAGTGTCCTCCTGACTCGAGGGCGCGGCAGAGGAACCTGGCGATCCCCTCTCAGGTGTTACGCCCGCCGTTGACGCCCAGGATCGGGCCGGTGATGTAACCGGCTTCGTCACTGACGAGGAAGGCGCAGGCGGCAGCGATGTCCTCCGGTCGCCCGGCGCGACCTACCGGGGTGCGGGGCATATTCATCGGATCCTGCTATGAACAGGCCGAATGCACTTCGCCATGCTGCGTATTCCCACCATGGTAGGAGGGCTTTGGTCGACTTGGAGGGTGTTCCTACTCTGGTAGGAACCAATCAGGCCGGACCGACATTGTCCCAGTTCAATCGGTGATGGGAGTATTTGTACCCCACAAGGGTGAGATTCCCCCGGCTACTCGCCTAAGTTTGGTAGCGATCAGACCGGGCAATGTCGAGATGACGATCGAAGTGGAATAGGAGTTGCATCATCCGGCTGGTTATTGTACCGACCGGTCTTCTACAGTATCTCGCATGGACCTCTCGCTGACAGAAGCCGAACGCGATCTCGCCGAGCTCTGCCGCCAGTTCGCCACCAAGGAGATAGCTCGGCGGGCACCAGCGGCGTGGGAGCGGGCCGAGTGTCCCACCGATCTCCTGCGCGAGATGGGCCAGTTGGGCCTGCTCGGCATGTTGATCCCGGAGGAGTGGGGTGGGATCGGGATGTCTACGGTGGGCTTCGTCGCAGCGATGGAGCAGATCGGTCTGGCGGATCAGTCCGTTGCGGCGGCATGGCAGGCGCACGTGACCATCGGCTCGCTGCCGCTGTACTTGTTCGGCAACGACACCCAGCGCGAGCGCTGGTTGCGGCCGCTCGCTGAAGGGCACGTCCTGGGCGCCTTCGGGCTGACGGAGCCGGAGGCGGGCTCGGACGCCCGCAACATCACCACCCGGGCGGAGCGGCGCGAGGGCGGTTGGTTGATCAACGGTCGGAAGGCGTTCATCTCCAACGCGGGTACGGACATGTCGTTCGGCGTGACCCTGCTCGCCCGTACGGAACCGGCCGAGGGGGGCGCTCCCAGGTTTGGGAGCTTCGTCGTGGAGAAGGACACACCTGGCTTCTCGATGGGCCCGAAGCTGCGCGGCATCGGTTGGCGAGGCCTCGACACGCGTGAGCTGTACTTCGACGACGTCTGGGTGCCCGACGAACACCTCATCGGCGATCCGGACCTCGGGATGGGCCAGTTCCTCGCAACCCTCGAGGTCGGACGGATCTCGATCGCTGCGCTCTCACTCAGCCTGACCCAGGCGGTCCTCGATCTGGCGATCGAATATGCCCAGCGCCGGCAACAGTTCGGCAGGCCCATCTCGCAGTTCCAGGCGGTGCAGTTCAAGCTGGCCGACATCGCCACGGAATTGGAAGCGGCCCGATGGCTCACCTATCGCGCTGCCTACCTGCGCGACACCGGGCAGCCGTTCCTGAAGGAGGCGTCGATGGCGAAGCTGAAGGCGAGCCGCGTGGCGACAGCGGCGGCGTCGGAGGCCGTCCAGATCCATGGGGGAGTCGGCTACATGCTCGATTCGGCGGTTGCCCGCTTCTACTGCGATGCGAAGGTCCTCGAGATCGGGGAAGGGACCAACGAGATCCAACACGTGGTGATCGCCCGCGCGCTGGGTTGCTGAGTCTCCGACCTGTCGACTGCGGTCGTCAGCGGTGAAAACTGAAGGGAATGGGCATCTGATGTGGATCGAAAAGTGCCTGCTAGAGTGGGACATTCGGTGACCGGTCGCGAGGTGGCATTCCTGCATCCAGTGCACAGTGACGGACCAGACCGTGAGTCAGGATAAGGCCAAGAGGATGCCCCAGGTCAAAGCGAAAGACGACGCCCGGCGCAGCGCGAAATGGCATGTGCGCCGCAAGGCCATCATCGACCGATCTGCGAAGGTGTTCGCCCAACGGGGCTATCACGCCACGAGCACGGTCGAGCTCTGTGAAGCGAACCAGCTCGGGAAGGGTGCCCTCTACTACTACATCGGTTCCAAGGAAGAGCTGCTCGCGGCCATCCACGATCGGGTCATGGACGAGGTCATGCTCGGTGCAGATCGCGTGGCGCTCGCTGGTGGTTCGCCACCAGACCAATTGGCGATGCTCGGCCAGGAGTTGCTCGATGTCATCGTCCGCTATCCCGATCATGTCTGGGTGTTCTTACACGAGTTCCAAGCGCTCACCGGTGATAATGCCGAGCAGTTCCGGAAGCGGCGACGAGAGTACGAACGACGAGTCGAGGACGTCTTTGAGGCAGGCACTAAGTCCGGCCACTTTCGACCGCGCGATGCGCGGCTGTCGGCGCGCGCGTGGCTCGGCATGCACAATTACACCTACTTGTGGCTGAAGGCGGACGGACATCTCTCCGCGAAACAGGTAGCGGCGTCGTTCGCGGACATCTTCGTGTGGGGCATGGCCAACTCGTCACCTGTGACGTCGCGGGTCATCGGGGATGGGGTGTCGCGAGACTTCCTAGACACGTTATAGGGGTTGGAAGGCCGGTCGGGTTCGAGGGTAAGTGAGTCGATCACGGTCGTGGCGGTGCCCCCGGTTCCTCAGGTGTGATCGTCGTGGTGTCCCCTTGAAACCACATCCGCACACGCTGAGCTAGGCAACTCGAGCGTGGGCGATTGACGCGTATGACGCTAGATGGATCGTCATTTCAGCCGAGCAATGGGCACTCGAACTAGGGTGCAGCGTACCCGCCGTCGACCACGATCGCCGAGCCTGTTGTCCAGCGGGAAGCGTCACTTGCTAGATATGAGTAGGCCCCGACAAGATCAGCGGGCGAGCCCAGCCCTAGCGGATGCTTGGCTGCGATTGCGTCGATCGCAGCGGGGGGGAGGTCTGCGTGCATCGCCGACATGAATGTTCCGGGGCATACACAGTTGACACGTATCCCATCGCGCGCGTACTCCACGGCTGCCACTTTGGCGAGGTGGATTACTGCGGCCTTCGTGACGCAGTATGGGGAGGCGTGCGACCACGCGGTGAGACCTGCGACGGAGGCAGTAAGGATGATGGAGCCCGACTTTTGCTGGCGCATCGCGGGGACCGCGGCGCGGATGGCATTGACCGGCCCCATGATATTGACCCGGAATGCTCGCTCCCAGTCCTCCACCGTCAGATTGTGAATCCGGCCATTAGGCGACAGCACTCCGGCATTGCTGACCAGCACGTCGAGGTGGCCGAACCGTTCCAGTGCTCGCTCGACGACGGCTTCGACCTGCTGGAAGTCGCTGACATCAGCTACTGCGGTTTCAATAGAGGCACCGTTGTCTGGCATTCCGTCGATCGTGGCCTCAAGGGAGGCGGCGCTGATATCGCTCAATACCAAACCGGCGAGGGATTCACCCGCCAGTTGACGAGAGATGGCAGCGCCGAGAGTTCCCCCAGCGCCAAGGATTGCGATGACCCGTTGCTCTTTGCCCATCATGTTCTTCCCTTCTTTTGATGCGGGGATCTGCTCATCGGTCGACTCCCTACCGCTGCTTGAAGTGCAGCCGGACCAGCCCGCTCATACGAGGAGGTACCCTCCGTCGACGTTGAGCACGGTCCCGGTGACAAAGGCCGCCGCGTCGGAGGCGAGGAACTGGAAGGCGCCGGCCAGATCGGTGGACTGCCCCCAGCGCTTCAGGGCCGTATGTCCCAAGATGAACTCCGATAGCTGATCGTTGCTCGTCCATGCTTCTGCCAACGGCGAATCGAACCAGCCTGGCGCGACGACGTTGACGGTTATCCCCAAGGGGGCCAGATCGAGCGCCAACCCCTTCGCCAGGCCCACGAGCCCGGCCTTGGAGGCGCTGTAGGCGGCGAGTCCCTTGCATGGCCGTTCTCCCAGTACAGAGCCGGTGAAGATCAGCCGCCCGCCGTCGCTCATGACACGAGCTGCCGCACGAGCACCGAGGAATGCCCCGGTCAGGTTGACGTCGATCACCTCACGCCAGACCTCGGGAGCAGTGTCGAGTGGCCCAGCGACGATCGGTGAAATTCCTGCGTTGCAGATCCAGACATCCACACCGCCCCACTCCAACACGGTCCCATCGGCCACAGCCTCGTTGAAATCAGCGTCACGCACGTCGCCGCAAAACACCAGCGTCGGCCCAGGAAGCGCGTCGGCGACCGACTTGAGGTCGCGCTCGGTCCGCGCCATCAGCGCCACCTTGGCTCCGCTCCGCGAGAACGCGTGCGCGACTAATTCGCCGAGCCCCCGTCCGGCGCCGGTGATCACCACACGCTTGCCGCTGACGTCCCCCACGCCGGGGAACACGTCAGGTATCTCTATCGGTTCTGACATCGCTCTTCCACATTCGTATGGAGGCTGTACTGTTCCATGCGCATAAGGCGCAACACCAAGTGTTTGCCCGGGAACAGCTGGTGGTCACGTTGAAGCCGGGCTCGGACCTTGCGATAGGCAAATACACCTCTCGGGATCACCTGGCGGATCCGCTCGGTGGGTTCGTCGTCGCGATCCCAGTGGCCGGACGGTGGCGCACTCGAAGACCTTCTTGCCGGGTCCTGCGGTAGTAGATCGCCGATTTCGGGGCCCCGTTCACGACGCATACGGTGACCGGGGAAAAGCTCGTCTCGGAGTTCACTTCGGCCACTTGGTGTCGTCGAGCTTGTCGCCCTGCAGGAGGCACGTCACGCGTCCAGGCTTGCGGTTGACTGACCACCACCGCCTCGATCGAATGTCCCCAGTCTCATCGTCCACCGTCATGAAAGCCATGTTGCTCCTTTCCATCCAGTGTCCAGCCCAGCCTGGTGCGAAATACAGGATTGACCGACCGGTCGGTCAATCCTGTATGGTTAGTGTACTGGTAACTGTTCACCCCTCGTGATGTCAGGGCCCACCAACTTGCGAGAACGCCGCGCGTATCGTGGGGAATTCCGGTTGACCCCTCTTCCTCTGAGCCCGTAGGGCAACCGACCTATGTCGAGCTGGGGGCGGAGAACGAGCGTCTCGGGGCTCGGCTGGTCGTGTTGGAATCTAGGTTGGATGAACTGGCTGCGGCGAATCTCACGTTGACGGCGGACAACGCACGGTTGCGGGCGAGGCTCGGGATGAACTCGAAGAACTCCTCGAAGCCTCCATCGTCGGATGGCTACACGAAGCCGGCACCCAAGTCGCGCCGCCGGCGCTCGGGCAAGATGGGGACGATCTTCGCTCTGCCCCGGTCACCGGGGAGATCCGGCGCCAGGTGTTCGACCTTCCGCCGGTCGTAGTGGCGACCGTTGAGCATCGTGCACAGCGCAAGCGCTGTCACTGCGGACACGAGACGACCGCAGCGTTCCCTCCCGAGGGTCGTCGAATCACTGTACGAAGTGATTGCCCAGATTGCGCAGGAGGGTTTGACGCTGCTGATCGTGGAACAGTTTGCCCATGAGGTTCTCAAAGTTGCAGATGTCGCGGCGCTGCTCGTCAACGGACGGATCACATTTCGGGGCAGGCCGAGCGAGATCGACGACGTCATCAATTCGGCCTATCTGGGTTACGAAGCCGCCACCGAAAGTGGGTTAGTTTGACGAGAAGTCGGACTCTAACCGCGCCCGTTCGAAGGCAGACTCGAATGGTTGGTTGCGGTCCACAGCGTGTACTGTACTGGTCAGTACAGTCTCCATACGAATGTGGAAGGGCGATGTCAGAACCGATAGAGATACCTGACGTGTTCCCCGGCGTGGGGGACGTCAGCGGCAAGCGTGTGGTGATCACCGGCGCCGGACGTGGGCTCGGCGAATTAGTCGCGCACGCGTTCTCGCGGGCAGGAGCCAAGGCGGCGCTGGTGGCGCGCACCGAGAGCGACCTCAAGGCAGTCCCCGACAAACTCCCTGGTCCGACGGTGGTGTTCCCCGATGACGTGCGTGACGCCGATTTCAACGAGGCGGTGGCCGATGGGACGGTGGCCGAGTGAGACGGGGTGACGTGTGGATCTGCAACGCAGGAATTTCACCGATCGTCGCTGGGTCACTCGACACTGCTCCCGAGGTCTGGCGCGAGGTGATCGACGTCAACCTGACCCGGGCATTCCTCGGTGCTCGTGCGGCAGCCCGTGTCATGAGCGACGGCGGGCGGCTGATCTTCACCGGCTCTGTACTGGGAGAACGGCCATGCAAGGGCCTCGCCGCTTACAGCGCCTCCAAGGCCGGCCTCGTGGGCATGGCGAAGGGGTTGGCGCTCGATCTGGCCCCCTTGGGGATAACCGTCAACGTCGTCGCGCCAGGCTGGTTCGATTCGCCGCTGGCAGACGCATGGACGAGCAACGATCAGCTCTCCGAGGTCGTCCGCGGGCATACGGCCCTGAAGCGCTGGGGGCAGTCCACCGATCTGGCCGGCGCCTTCCAGTTCCTCGCCTCCGACGCGGCGGCCTTTGTCACCGGTACCGTGCTCAACGTCGACGGAGGGTACCTCCTCGTATGAGCGGGCTGGCAGTCGTCGACTTGCGGCGGGGAGTTGGTTGATGCGCGGGTCCGCTGCACGCGTGACTGATCTTGGATCGCGACCGCTGATGCGTCCCGACATGAGCTGGCTCGGAGTGCTCGAGCACCACGCCGGCCGTGCCCCGAAAAAGCCCCTTGCTGTCTTCGGGGACGACGTCATCACCTATGAGGGAATGGTGCATCAATCAGCTGCGCTGGCAGCTGGTCTCCACGCCCGTGGCATCGGAGAGGGTGACGTCGTCGGCTTGCTCTCGTACAACAACGTCGAGTTCCTGACAACGATCTTCGGGGTGAACTACCTCGGAGCGATCGTGATGCCCCTCAACTGGCGACTGGCTGCCGCTGAGCTTTGCTTCATCCTCGAGCATTCTGAGGCTCGCGCGCTGCTTTGTGATGAGCCGCTCGTCGAGTTGGCCAATGAAGCGACGAAGGACGTGCACGACCTGGTCAGGGTCAGTATTTCGGCCACGAAGCTCGCCGGTTGGGAGCGCTACTCGGATCTGTGCGCGGCGACAGTTCCTTCGGCCCGGGCACACGCCGACGGTGACGACATCCACCGGCTGATGTACACGTCAGGGACAACGGGCAGGCCGAAAGGGGTGATGATCACCTACGCGAACTTGGCATGGAAGAACTTCGCGCACATCACTGAGTTCGAGTTCACCAGTACCGATGTCGGGCTGGCCTGTGGGCCCTTGTATCACGTCGGGGCGCTGGATCTGACCACCACTTCTCTTATCGCGGCGGGCGCTGCGACCATTATCCACCAGACCTTCGATGCCGAAAGGGTCGTCGATGAGATTGAACGGTCACGAGTGACCACCTTGTGGATGGCGCCCTCCATGGTGCGAGCTGTGCTGGACTTGCCAGGAATCGAAAGACGAGATCTGTCGTCCGTTCGGCTCCTTATCGGCGGTGGCGAGAAGATGCCCATTCCCTTCATAGAGCGCCTGCAGAGAGCTTTTTCATCGGCATGGTTCGCGGACGCCTACGGTTTGACCGAGACGGTATCGGGCGACACCTTCCTCGACAGTGCAAGTACTCGATCCAAGTTGGGAAGCGTTGGTCGGCCTTGTCTATTCCTCGAACTCGACATCTGGGACGAGCACGGGGCATCGCTGCCTCCGGGTGGGCGCGGGGAGGTCGTACTCCGCGGCCCGAAGGTGTTCAGAGGCTATTGGCGTGACGCCGATGCAACGAGCGCAGCATTCGACGGAGGCTGGTTCCACACCGGGGATATCGGCTTTCGAGACGACGACGGCTACCTCTACATCGTCGATCGACTCAAGGACATGATCGTCTCGGGTGGTGAGAACATCGCCAGCTCCGAGATCGAACGCGTTCTCTACGAGCACGAATCGGTCCTCGAAGCCGCGGTGGTGGGACGTCCTGACGTCCGGTGGGGAGAGGTCCCCGTCGCATACATTGTTCTGCACCCGGCCGCGGCCACGACACCTGATGAGCTCATTGAGCACTGTCGCCAGCAACTGGCGCGGTTCAAGATTCCGAAAGCGGTGCTGCTCATCGACGCCCTTCCGCGGAACCCGTCTGGAAAGGTCCTGAAGCGGGAGCTTCGAGACCACTTATGAGACGGTCGTGAGGAAGTGGTGGTCGGGCGACCCACTGCAAACTGAGACCAGAGCGTCCTTTCGCTCCATCAATCAGAAGATCGCAGTGAGCGTGGTCTACGTGGGGGCCATGTTCATGGCCGTGATGGATCTGACCATCGTGAACTTGGCGCTGCCTACCATCGCGCGGCAATTCCACGCGTCGCCGGCCAGTGTTGCCGCGACGGTGATCGGGTACCAGGTCAGCTTGGCGGTGTTCATTCCGGCGTCGTCGTGGCTGGGGGATCGCTTTGGCGCACGCCAGGTTCTCCTCGGCTCGATCGTGATCTTCACCACTGCGTCAGCTCTGTGCGGGCTGGCCAGCAGCCTGACTGAGCTGGTGACGTTCCGCGTGCTCCAGGGCGTTGGCGGCGGCCTCATGACCCCCATCGGTCTGGCCATGTTGTTCCGGGCGTTCCCACCGGCGGAGCGCGTTCGCGCCTCCGCCATCCTCATCGTTCCGACGGCGCTCGCCCCGGCGGTCGGTCCGATCATTGGTGGGCTCTTTGTGACGCGCCTGTCCTGGCGCTGGGTGTTCTACGTGAACGTGCCCGTCGGGGCACTTGCCGTGATCTTCGGCTTGATCTTCCTGGCCGATCAGCGACTTTCGATGGAAGGACGCTTCGACGTGGTCGGCTTCGTATCGTCGGGCCTCGGTCTCGGTCTTCTCATGTACGGCGTTTCGGAGGGTCCAAACATAGGTTGGGCGAGCGACAAGGTAATTCTCAGTATCGCTGTCGGCGCTGTGCTGTTAATCGCCATGGTGGTCATTGAGCTGCGAACGGCCCAGCCGTTGCTTGATCTTCGCCTTTACTCCAACCGGCTCTTTCGGTCTGCCGGCGTGACGATGATCCTCACGTCGGTGGCCTTCTTCGGATTGCTGTACCTCCTGTCCCTGTTCTTTCAGGATGGGCTGCACCTGAGTGCGCTCCAGGCCGGGCTCACCATCTTTCCCGAGGCCCTAGGGGTGATGATCGGTTCGCCGCTGATCAGCCGCTTTCTCTATCCGGCCCTTGGTCCGCGACGGATCATTTTTACGGGTCTGATCGTCTTGGCTGCCTTGATGGCGATCTTGTCTCGTGTCGACACCGGAACCAGTCTCTGGCTGGTCAGGGTCATCCTCTTGTTCCTCGGCGTAAGCGTGGCAGCAACCTTCCTACCATCACAGGCGGCGGCCTTCGCCACCATCTCGGCAGCCAAGATGGGTGTCGCGTCCACCGTCTTCAATGCCCAGCGCTATTTGGGTGGCGCCATTGGGGTGGCCGTCCTCACGACCGCGATCACCGCCCTCCATACGTTCCACATGGTCGGAGGCCATCGGGTGGCCAATATTCACGCCTATCAAATCGGGCTCCTCGTGGCGGCCGGCATCGCCCTTCTGGGCGCGCTGGTCGCACTCTCTATACACGACCCCGATGCGGCCTCGACCATGGTGCGTCGCCAGCGTCGAGGCGAGCCGGGGCTCGAGCGCAGCGAGGTCGCTCTAGGCGAGCTCCCGAACTGAGCACGGGGACACTTTCTTTCCGCCTACACCTGGGGTAAAGTTTGGACCGTCCGGTCAGTACATGCTGAGCTTGCTCGGATGAGCGGTTTCATCATTCCACTAGGAGGGGAACATGAGTGAAGATTCGACGACGTGGCCGCACCATGAGCTCGGCAAAGAGCTGAACAACTGGGGCCGGTGGGGGGACGACGACGAGATCGGGACGCTCAACTTCGTTACCCCGGAAAAGCGCGTGCGGGCCGCACAACTGGTCAAAACGGGAAAGAATTTCGACCTCGGCATGCCCTTCGACAAGGACGGCCCGTTCTTGCCCGGAGGGTTCCGCATCAACCCGGTGCACCTGATGACCTTCTTGCCCTCGGATACGGCAGGCGCCCCGGACGGCATGATCTCGGCTGACGACTTGGTGATCATGGGGCTGCAGGCCGCAACCCAGTGGGACAGCCTGGCCCACGTCGGCTATGACGGGTTTTTCTACAACAACGCGCCGGCAGCGGCGGTCAACAACTTCGCGGGGGCCACCCGCAACTCGTTCGCCAAGGCGGTGGAGCACTTGATCTCGCGCGGGGTGCTGCTCGACATTGCCAGATTGAAGGGCGTCGACCGCCTCGAAGACTCATACGAGATCACGGCCGCAGACCTGTCGGCGGCCGAGGAGCGCCAAGGGGTGCGTGTGGAGTCCGGCGACATCCTCCTCCTCCGAACGGGCTCCTACCAGTGGTTCCTCGAAGGTGATAAGGCACACTTCATGGGCGACGAGCCGGGTCCTGGCCTTGACAGCTGCCGGTGGCTGTACGAACGAGAAGTCGCGGCGCTCGCGCTCGACAACTGGGCATGTGAGGTCTGGCCGAGTCCCGTCGGCGGCAGTATCCCATTCCATCAGGTCACGATCCGCGACATGGGTCTTACCCTCGGTGAGATGTTCAACTTCGAAGAGCTGGCCGCGGACAGTGAGCAAGACGGCGTGTGGGAGTGCCTGTTCTGCGCTCCCGGCCTCAAGGTCACGGGCGGCGTCGGCTCCCCCATCACGCCGATGGCGTTGAAGTGACCACGGCATAGCTCGCCGTCGAGCGATGAACTTCACGGGCGTGTAGCTGGCAACGATCCCCCCAAAGTGGCGTGGCGGCGGTCGAGAGATCGTCGACACGCCACACCCCCCTTACGCCAGGTGTGCCATGTAGTGCCCGGCCCAGTCCATGAGGTCGGCGGGGACGTAGTAGTCAGCCTCGTCATTGATTGATTCCCAGTTTTCTGCCACCTCCTCGATAGACGAACGCTCCGGTTGAGGGGACACGTAGCCTGGCGTCACCGCGAGAAAGATGCGTGCGAATCGCCCGGCTCCGGCTAGGTAGATCTCCCCGCTCGCGTTGCAGGCCTCGTGGGCCAGGAAAGCCACCATCGGTGCGACCAGCTCGGGTTCCATTTGCTTCGGAGGCGGCTGCCTGGCCATCTCCAGCCCATCCGAGGGGTGGGCCCCCATCCGCGTCCATGCATTTGGTGCGATGAGGTTGATCTTGATGCCGTGGGCGGCGCCCGCGACCGTGAGGCTGCGTGTCATGCCGATGACTGCTGCCTTTGCAGTGGCGTAGCCGAGATTGTCGACGAGCCCGAACGTCCCCGTTGAAGTGGTCATCACGATGCGACCGTAACCTTGCTCGACCATGTGTGGCCAGGCGGCGCGCGTTGTGTTGAAGGAGCCACCGACATGTACAGCGAGGTGGCTCTGGAGGTTGTCGGCGTCCGCATCGGGAAGGCCGCCCCACCTGATATTTCCGGCATTATTGACGACAATGTCGATGCGCCCGAATTCACTGATTGCCGCATCAATGAGCGCTGAGCCGCCGTCCACCGTGGAGACGTCGCTGGTTTCAGGAATCGCTTTTCCGCCCGCCTTCACGATCTCATCGGCGACACTGTGGGCTGGTTCGGGGTCAGTTCCGTCGCCTTCCTTCGTGCCTCCGAGATCGTTGACGACTACGTTCGCGCCGCGCTCGCCGAGGAGGCGCGCATAAGCGCGCCCAATACCGCGCCCGGCGCCGGTGACGACAGCGACGCGCCCGTCGAAGGTGTATTTGGTCATTTCGTAACCTTTCTTAGATATGGTTGCGCCGCCGTCCCACTGGCGCGACGCAATGTCGATCAGTCATTCGCCCGTGGGTCGCCCGGCACCAGCGTGCTCGTAAAGCCCCATGGAATACCGAGACTCGTGGCGGGATCGGTGACAATGGCGTCATCCGATCGCATCTGGATACCCACCCCCTGCGCCTGGAGGTGTCGTTCGGCACGCTCGAGGTCCGCAACCTTCCACGTGATCGCGTGATAGGTATCGTTCGGGTCGTCCTTGGCCCAGTCCGAATGCGCTGCCGTACCGACATCGGGAACTGCGTACTCGAGAATGGAGCCGCCGAGGTCGACGTAGGTTCCGGTCGTGCCGCGGAGTTCGTCGCGACCTTCGTGGACAATGTCACCTCCAAGCACGTCAACAACGAGTCGAAGGGCACGTTCAGGACGGCCGGTCAAGACGGTGTGGTGCGAGCAGCGCTCTATTCCGAGGGGATCGTCGTCTGACACTGGTGGCACAGTCCAACCTGGTGCTATCCGAGGGTCGAGCGGAAAGGGGATGGCAGGGAAGAACTCGTAGCGCAGGCCAGCATCCTCAGGGAGTGAGAAATAGAGTGGCATCGGGGAACTAGCGGCAGTTGGTGGATCGTCACCGTCGGCGAGTTCGTCCAGTTGGCTTGTGACGCCAATTCCATAGCGCTTGAGCTCACGGTAGACGTCGGCGATCCCCTCGAGGTACCACCCGAATGCCTTCAGGTGCGGTTGTTCGACCGTCGCGTAACGCTGCACGCCAAGAAGTACGTAACGTTTCGGATCGATGGTGTCGAACAACACGTCGCTGATCGGTGTGAACGTCGAGTAGTCGGAGGGATAACCCGGCCGCGGTGGCGCGTCACGCGTCATTGACGCCAGGCGTGTGCTGGGACGACCGAATACCCGTTCGAACCAGTCCTCTGCCTCTTCTAGGTCGGGAACGTGGTGACTCGGGTGGTACATCATTGTCACACGAAAGTCGCCCTTGTCGTCTCCGTCGTCCTTGGAATGGCTCATGCTTTCGGACATCGCCATGGCCCTCTCCACCTCTCATCCTGTGATGAACTCGATGTTGTTTACGACGATTTCACTGTGAACTCGGTCGATTTTTCGGTCCGGAATGCGGTTGGGGTCGCCGGCCTAGGCGACAACCTTCACCCCCCACTTGACTCGGCTAAAAGCTAGACCAACCGGTCAGTATATGCAACCGCTTACGCAGAGGGGGAGGCGATAACAGCGTCGCCGCGTTCTGCGCCGACGGAGGGTGAAAATCCGCCAGCGCAGTCGTGCGGGCCTTCATGAACTAGGAGGGCGCTGAAGTAGGGGCA
>PMLV01000229.1 GCA_003160635.1 Acidimicrobiaceae bacterium
GTCGTACGGGAATGCCTCGAAGTAGCGCTCCAGGCGCCGACCGGCGGGGACTTCCAAGGTTGGCGATGGATCGTCGTGACCGATCCGGCGGTCAAGGCGGCCATGCGCGATCTCTACCTGGCGGCGCACGACGAGGCGTCGGGAGGACGAAGGCCGGCCGAGGTGGTGGCCTCGGGCGACCGCATGCTCGACGGCGCATGGCACCTGGCCACGAACCTCCACCGGGTGCCCGTTCTCGTCGTGGCCTGTATCCGCGGCCGGGTGACGTCGACCAGCAGCGCGGCACAGGCGGCTGCGCTGTATGCGTCGATCTACCCGGCGGTGTGGAGCCTGCAGCTCGCCCTGCGCAGTCGCGGGCTGACCTCGGCCATGACGACGGTCCACACCGAGCGGTACGAAGCCATGGCCGAACTGTTGGGCATCCCGGACAACGTCACGCAGGCTGCGCTGATCCCGATTGCCCACTTGCTCGGCGACGATCTGCGGCCGGCCCGCCGGCGGCCTGTCCGCGAGGTGGCCTACCTGAACCACTGGGGCGAACCCTGGGACGACGCCACCCAAAGGTGACCGCTCCGCGCTGACGGTCAGAGACCCTGTGGGCGGTCACCGATCACCTGGCGCCGCCGGAGCTCGTCGAGCTCGGACGACGGGAGGCCGAGCTCGCCCCCCAGGACCTCGTCGTTGTGCTGACCCAGCGTCGGAGGCGGGCTGTGGCACCACCCATGGGGGGGCGAGGGGCGGAAGGGCAGCCCGGCATAGTGCTGCCATCCGGCGTCGGGATGCTCGAGCTGCTCGAAGAAGCCCCGGTCGACCAGTTGCTCGTTCTCGAGGACCTCTGGCGGAAGCACGACCTCCGCCGCGGGCACGCCGACGTCGAGGAGCTCCTCGACGGCAACGGCCGGGGCCCTCGTGGCCAGCCACGAGGAGAGACGGGCATCGAGGGCATCGTGCGCCCGTCGCCGACCGGCCGCCGTCGCCAGGCCGGGATCACTGGCCCACACCGGCGAACCAAGCGCGCGCACCAGTCCCTGCCACTGCGTATCGGTTTCGACCGCCAGCGCGACCCACGCATCATCCCCGGCACACCGGTACACGTTCTGGGGCGCACCGGTGCCGCGGTTCCCGTCGCGCTGGAGGAGCACGTCGTGCACCTGATACTCGATCACCTGTTCGGCCGTGAGGTTGAGCGCCACCTCGACCATGGGCACCTCCACCAACTGCCCCTCGCCCGTGCGATCGCGATGGGACAACGCGGCCAGCAAGGCTACGGCGGCGTGCGCGCCGGCAATCGGGTCACACGCTCCTCTCGGCGCCATGGGCGGGCCATCGGGCAAGCCGGTTCGCCATGCCATGCCCGACAGCTGCTCCATGGTCGGCGCGAACCCGACCCGGTTCCTCCAAGGGCCATCGAGACCGAAGGCCGGCATGCGCACCATGATCAGTTCCGGATTGACCGCGCGCAGCTCCTCCCAGCCGAGACCGAACTGATCGATCACCCGGGGGGAGAAGTTCTCCACCACCGCATCCGCGCCCCCGATCAACCTACGGACGAGCCCGAGGCCTTCGGGGTCACCCAGGTCGAGGGTGACCGAGCGCTTCCCCGCGTTGACCCCGTGGAAGATCCAGCTGTGCTCCCACCATTTCTCGTGGGCGATGCCGGGCCCTCCGGCGAAGCGAATGCCGTCGGGGCGCTGGACCGACTCGATCTTCACCACGTCCGCACCGAGCGCACCGAGGATGAAGGTCGCCGAAGGGCCGGCCCAAAAGGCGGTGAAGTCGACGATGCGCACCCCCGAGAGTGGAAGCCGCGTCGCTGAGGCGCCAGCGCGTGGTTCGGCCGGCGTCGGGTGGGGAGGGGTGGCCCGGCGGGTCGCGCCGAGGGCGGGCGCGGGACGCAGAGGTGCCGGAGCGCAGTGCGACATCTGCCATGGAGGCCGCGGTTGGCGGAAGCCGGCAGGATGTTCGGCAAAGACACGGCGTTCTTCGAAGTGGTCCATCTCCGGGATGGTGGCGCCGTTGCCGACAGCCGCCATCGGCACGCGGTAGAGGCTGGCGAGCTCGACCACCTCGGCCACCGTCCGGGTGGCGAGCCACGGATGGATCAGGGCGTAGACCTCGGCCCGTCGGGGCCACCGTCCGAGTTGCAGCGAAAGTTCGGGGTCGTCGACCAGGAGCGGCTGTTCGACCATGGTGGCGAAGTCCCGCCACTGCTGGCCGGTGACCATCGACATGCCCACCCAGCCGTCCTTGGCCGGTTCGATGGAAGGGACCTCGACCGAACGTGAGAATTGGTGCAGGCCCATCAGTGACGCGTGGAGCCACTCGTGACCCTGCATCGACTGGGTCATGCATTCGAGCAGGGAGACATCCACGTGGGCGGTGTCCCCGGGCCAGGCCGCCCCGACGAGCGCGCCCCGTCGCGCGGCCAAGAGGGCCAGCGCGGCGTACACGCCGCCCACGTACTCACCGATCCGACCACCGACCGAGACCGGCGGCCCCTCGGGAAAGCCCCGGAACCCCGTGGCGCCACACAGGGCCTGCAGCACGAACTCGGTCGCCGGGCGCTCCTCCCATGGCCCGCTCCAGCCGAAGTTGGTCAGCGAGAGCACCAGCACTCCCGGATGGATCGCCGCCAGGGAGGCCGGATCGCGGCCGACGGATTCGGCCCGCCTGCGGTCGCAGGTGAGCACGACTGCGTCGGACCACCGCACGAGCTCGGCCAGGCTGTCCCGATCGCCCACGTCCACCACCGCGCTCTGCGTGCCGGCGCAGAGATACGAGAAGAGCGCGTCCTGCCGGCGGAGGGGGTCGCCTTCCCCCGTTTCCACCTTGATCACCTCGGCCCCTGCGTCCACCAGCAGCTTCGTGCAGTACGCCCCGGCGATCCGATCACTCAGGTCGAGGACCCGCAGACCCTCGACGGGCGGCCGGCGCTCCGTCATGTCACGCCCGGTCCGGTCGAAGGCACGGGACGGCCCGCCTGTTCACTTCACCACCACAGGCGCGAACGCTCCGGATCCTCCCGGGCCGGAAGGGCGATGGTGGCGGTGACGGCGGCACACCGGTCACCGTGCTGGTTGCCCACCGTGAGCTCGATATCGACGAGATAGCGGACGTACCCGTCGCGTTCCTCACGGCGCTTGCCCACCACACTGCCGGTTCCCACCATGGTGTCCCCGGCGTAGACCGACGCCAGGGTGGAGACTTTCCGCCGCACGAGGAATGATCGCGGCCCTGCCCACCCGCTCACGACGCGGTCGGCGAACCCCAGAAAGTGCATGGTGTTCACATAGATCGTCGGCTGTCCCTGCGCCCGCGCGTACTCGGGATCGTGGTGGCCGGGAAAGTAGTCCCAGGTCGTTGCCGGATTCATGATCACCCGCCGATAGGTGATCTCGTCCTCGACCCGTGCCAACGCCTCACCGGGCTCGATGTCCTCGAAGAACCGCTGCGCGTAGTCGACGCCCTCGATCATGCGGCCACGGGGTCGAAACGGAACAGCACGTTCGTCATGCGGGCCACCAGTGCCCCGTCTTGACGCCGGAACGTGCTGGCGGTGGTGACGAAGTGTCCCTCCCCGAGCGCGGTCCGCTTCTTCGCCGAGACATCAACCAGTTCCTCGGTGACGTTGAGGACGTCGCCGACCCGTATCGGCCGGAAGAACTCGGTCTCGTTCGAGGCGTTCACGAAGGTGGTGCCCGGCAGCGGGACCCGGGCCGTCAGCAACGGCATCGGGAGGGCCCCGCCCGGCTTCCACTCGATGGGGATGACCCACGTCATCAGCATGGCGGGCGGCGCGATGCACCCACCCCACGCCTGTGTTGCGAATTCCTCGTCCCAGAACCCGGCATTGGCGTCGTGGACCATGGCCGCGAAGTAGCGCGCCATGCCGACGTTGACCGGCACCTCGGCGAAGCGCACCGGCGTCGTGTAGCCGATCATGGCCAGGGCGTCCTCGTAGGTCCCTACGGCGACGTCGTACCCGGTCGAACCGAGCTCGTTCACGGCGTGGCGCGCCTCGGCGGTGGTCGACGCACTCCCATCAGCGATCGGCGGCGCTGGCTCCGGCCACAGGCGGTTTGCTGTAGGGCGTCTTCATGAAGATGCTCACACCGCAGATCTTTCCGGCCGCATCGATCTCGAACAGGTCGGCCTGCGGGTATTCGGTCCGGACACCCTCGACGTCGAAGATCTCGCTCAGCTCGACCAGGAAGCGCTTCGGCCCGCACTGCGACACGCGATCGACCCGCACTTCGTAGTTGATCAACGTGGGCATCAGATGGCGGAGGAACTCGACGTAGTCGTCCTTCGTCTCGATGACATCCATGAAGGGCCCCACCCGGCGCAAATTCTCGTCCGCCAGGATGGCGGCGAAGCCCTCCCAGTCCCGCGCCGCGAACGTGCGCAAGTACTCGTCCACGACCGCTTGGTCAGACATGAACATCCCCTCCCCTGATCGGACACTCGATGTGCTCGCCAACGTAACGCACGCAGCGGCCGCCGGCCGAACCCGGCGCGGCGCGTCAGGTTTTCGAGCGCTCCCCGGCCTGCGGCTTTTGACCCTCGGGAAAGTCCCGGATCATGTTGTCCTGCACGAAGGACGCCACGACGTCTCCGCCCGAGCTGAAGATGTGGGCCCGACCGTAGGAGCGACCCCGCCCGGCGTACGGGCTCTCGTGTGCGAGGAGGTACCACTGCGACGCGTCGATCGGCTCGTGGAAGGTCAACGTGTGACTGAGCACGCTGGTCGAGATCGAGACATGGGACATGGCCTGGCCGACCCCCTCATGAGGGCGCATGGCGGTGGCGATGAGGAAGCCGTCCGTGGCGTAGGCCAACAAGGCCTGCCCGATGACCCCCTGGGCCACGGCTTCGGGAAACCGAACCCAGACGAAGAGCTCGGGCGGGCCGACCGCGGCGGGATCGGAGAGGTCGACCCCGTCGACGATCCGCACCTCCCAGAAGCTGCCCTCGCTGGGCCCCGTCGGCGCGTCCTCGGGCGTGCCGACCGAGGGTGCGTCGACGCCGTGGCGGATGAGGTCCGGCTCGACGGCACTCAAGAGGACCAGCGATCGCGTGCAGAGGCGCTCGCCCTGGCGGACCGTCACCGTCGCGCTCGCCAGCGCCCGACCGGTGTGCATCGCCTCGACCTCGATGTCGAGCGGCTTGTCCGGGGCGCCCCCCCGGGCGAACACGGTGTGGATGGACTTCACCTCCTTGGTCGGGTCGATGCTCGCTCCCGCCACGATCGACTGGGCCAGGAGCTGCCCGCCGAAGACGACACCGCCGGGCCCGTCGGCGAAGTTCTGGGCGCGGAAGCGACCCTCCCCGACCGGTTCGAGGTCGAGGACCCCCAGTAGTTCCGATAGTTCTGCCACGTGGCCTCCGTTGTCCCGGGGCGCCGCAACCTGGCCGAAGGGCGATGCCCTGGCCACGTGCCCTTCCCCACCTGTCGGGAAGTACCCGGCGGGGATCATGCCACAGGCCGCGTGAACCCGTCCGCGCCCGGGTGCCCGTCCGAATGGGACCGATTCGGTTGATTGAGTAGTGTCGGCGGCCAGCCAAAGGGGGATGCCACAGTGCCACTCGATTCCGACGCCGCCGCCGTTCTCTCCGCCATGGAAGCGCAGGGCCTGCCGCCCATGGAGACCCTGACGCCCCAGGAAGTGCGGGACCGCACCGCCGCCGCAGCCGCACTCTCGGCCGGCCCCGATGCGCCGGTCGCCTCCGTGGTCGAACGGGAGCTGGGCGGCGTGCCCTGCCTCGTGGTGACACCCGAGGGAACGGGGCCGTTCCACGTCCTCGTCTGGTTGCACGGCGGAGGCTGGGTGATCGGGAGCGCAGACCAATCCCTGCACAGCGCGAAGGACCTGGCGGCAGGCGCCGGTGTCGTGGTCGTCGTCCCCGAGTACCGGTTGGCGCCCGAGCATCCCTTCCCGGCTGCGTTCGACGATGCGGTGGCGGTGACCCGGGCCGCGATCGACCATGCGCCAGCGCTCGGGGGCCCGGGGGCCAAGGTCGCCGTGGGTGGCGACTCGGCCGGCGGCAACCTGGCCGCCGCGGTGGCACTCGTCGTGCCGGGGCTGTCGTACCAGATTCTCGCCTATCCGGTCACCGACGCCACCATGAGCCACCCTTCCTACACGCGGGTGGAGACCGGCTACATCCTTACGGCAGCCGCCATGGAGTGGTTCGTCGATCTCTACCTGCGCGACGGCGATCCCACCGATCCCCGGATCTCGCCCCATTTCGCGTCGGACGACGACCTCGCTGCGGCCTGCCCGGCCCATGTCGTCATCGCCGGCTACGACCCCTTGGCCGACGAGGGTGCGGCCTACGCCCAACGTCTCCGTGACGCCGGCGTGCCGGTCACGGTGGCGCGCTACGACGGCCAGATGCACGGCTTCGTCACCATGGGGACGATGATCCCCACCGGGGCGGCGGCGATGGACGAGGCGATCGAGCACCTGCGCACTGCGCTCGGCGCCGCCGCCGACGACCGGCCTGTCTCGTCGGGGACGGAGCGGGCATGAGGTCCGACACGGCACGACGGCACTTCGGGCCGGCCGGAACGCCGCACGTCGCCATCGTCGGGGGCGGGTTCGCCGGCATCGCCACGGCCGTCAAGCTGAAGAAGGCCGGCATCAACACCTTCACCGTGTTCGAGAAGTCCGAAGGCCCCGGCGGGACCTGGTGGGACAACCGCTATCCCGGAGCCGAGGTCGACGTGGCCTCGCACCTCTACTCCTACTCGTTCAAGAGCCACGACTGGACGCGCACCCACGCCAAGCAAGCGGAGCTGCAGGCCTACCTCGAAGAGGTGCTCGACGACTTCGACCTGCGCCCGCACTTCCGCTTCGGTACCACGGTCCGCGACGCGGTCTGGGACGAGCGCACACACACCTACAGCGTGAATCTCGAGAACGGCGAGAGCGTGCCGGCGCACATGGTGGTCAGCGCGCTGGGGCTGCTCAACTACCCCAAGTATCCCGACTGGCCCGGGTTGGAAGACTTCGCCGGCCCCAAGTTCCACACCTTCCGCTGGGAGCACGGGCACGACCTCACGGGCAAGCGAGTGGCGCTGGTGGGGACCGGTTCGACCGCCAGCCAGGTCGTGCCCGAGATCGCCCCGCTCGTCGGCCACCTCTACCTCTTCCAACGCGAGCCCGGGTGGGTGGTCCCCAAGGGAGACCGCGACTTCAGCCCCGCCGAGCGCGCCACCTACCAGAGCACGTGGCAGCGACGCATCACGCGGTGGAAGGCGGCCTACCAGCTCGAGAAGAACCAGATCGGCGGCGCCATCCACCGGCCCGGCACCAAGATCAACGGGTTGCGCGAGCAGCAGTGCCGGTCCTTCATCGAGCGGGTGTTCGCGGACCGGCCCGACCTGGCCGAAGCGGTCACACCGAAGTACCCCTACCCGGGCAAGCGCCCCATCCTGAACTCGACCTTCTACCCGGCGCTCCTGCGGGACAACGTCGAGCTCATCCCCCGCGCCGTCAAGTCGGTGACCGAGAAGGGCGTCGTCGACGTCGACGGCAACGAGTACATCGTCGACGTCCTGGTGATGGCCACCGGCTTCCAGCCGGCCAGTTACCTCTCCAGCCTCGAGGTCGTCGGCCTCGGTGGGCGCACGATCCATGAGGCCTGGGCCGGGGAGCCCCGGGCCTTGCTGGGCATGACCGTGCCGGGGTTCCCCAACTTCTTCATCCTCTACGGCCCCAATACCAACGGTGGGGAGATCGTGTCGATGTTGGAGCGCCAGGCGGAGCACGTGGTCCACTGCGCCAAGCGCCTCGTGCGCACGGGGTCGACCGCGGTAGAGGTCCGTCCCCGCTTCTACGACGCGTTCAACCGCTGGATCGACCGCCAGATGAAGGGCACGGCGTGGGTGGTCTCGAACAACTACTACAAGGCGCCGACCGGCCGCATCGTGACCCAGTGGCCGTTCGGGCCGCTGCTCTACGGGATCCTGACCAAGACCCTGGCCCCGCTCTCCGAGCAGACCAGGGTGGCGGCGGAATCGCGCCAACCCGTCACCGTGACCTGAGCCGTGGCCACGCCGGAGCGCTTCACGATTGCCGTGGAGGACCACGTCCTCGAGGACCTGGACGAGCGGCTGGCCCGCATCCGCTGGCCGCTCGACCCGGGCAACGACGACTGGCGCTACGGGACCAACCGGGCCTGGCTGGAGGACCTGGTCGACTACTGGCGCAACGGGTACGACTGGCGGGTGCACGAAGCGGCGATGAACCGCTTCGCCCACTACCGGGTGGAACTCGATGACGTCCCCATCCACTACATCCACCGCCGCGGCGTCGGCCCCGACCCGATGCCGTTGGTGCTCACCCACGGGTGGCCCTGGACGTTCTGGGACTTCGCCGGGACGATCGACGCCCTGGCGGACCCGGCCAGCCACGGCGGGGACCCGGCGGACGCCTTCGACGTCGTCGTTCCCTCACTCCCGGGCTACGGCTACTCGGTCCCCCTCCTGCGCACCGGCGTGACCGTCCGCACCACCGCCGCTCTGTGGGTGCGCCTCATGCGCGAGGTACTGGGCTACGACACGTTCGGCGCGCACGGGGGCGACTGGGGGGCCAGCGTGACGGCACAGCTCGGTCACGAGTTCCCCCAGCACATGGTCGGCGTGCACCTGAGCCTCCCGGTCCTGATGCGGGTGTCCTATTACTCGGGACTCAGCGCGGCCGACTACGGACCCGGCGAGGAGGGTTGGTTCGAAAAGATGCAGGAGCGGATGGCCTTCGCCGCCAGTCATGTGGCGGTGCAATCCCAGGACCCCCAGACATTGGCCTATGCCCTGAACGACTCGCCGGTGGGGCTGGCCTCGTGGATCCTCGAGCGACGACGGCTGTGGAGCGATCACGACGGCGACGTCTACGACGCCCTCTCGAAGGACTTCCTCCTCACCAACGTCATGATCTACTGGGTCACCGAGTCCATCGGCTCGACGATGCGCTACTACTGGGAGAACTTCAAGGAGCCGAACCGGTTGGCCCATGAGCGCACCCCGTCGATCGAGGCGCCGACGGGAATCGCCGTCTTCCCACGGGACCTCGTCTTCGTTCCCCGCCGCCTGGCCGAGGAGCACACCAATCTGGTGCACTGGACCGAGATGCCCCGGGGCGGCCACTTCGCCGCGGCCGAGGAACCCGATCTGATCGTCGAGGACCTGCGGGACTTCTTCCGGCCGTTGCGCTGAGACAGATTTGCCGTCTAGGACGACATGTCCCGGTCCGACATGGCGCGGCGCAGCTCCACCGAGGCGCCCCCCACCCAAGAGGCCGAGGCGCCCAGCGAACCGGCGGCATCGGCCAGTGCGGCGTCAGAGACGCGGTAGACCCGGCGGGCGTTGTGGCTGAGGATCTTCTCCTTCGTCTCCATCGTGAGGGCCGGGTAGCCGAATTGCTCCTGGAACGACTCGGGGATCTGGAAGGCACGGAAGGCGTCGATGAGGGGCTGGGGGGACCCGTACCAGATGGAGTCGGTGCCCCATACGATGCGATCGGGGCCGAGGGCCAGGAGCAACTTGCCCAGGACGTGGGCCGCCTCCGCCGGTCGGCGGAGGATGAGGTACCACGTGCTGCCGAGCTCGGCGTAGACGTTGCCCGACGGCCCGATGCCGGCTGCTTCGACCGTCGCCACCAGGCGGTCGACACCGTCGTTGGGCGCGGCCGGATCGTACGGGCCCTCCTCGCCTTCGGGGTTCTGCTCGTACCCGGAGTGGTAGACGACGAAGTCGATGTCGGGAAAGGCGGCGGCGGCGGGGCCGATGTCCCGGGGTGAGGCCGCGGCCACCGAGGCACTGGGGATGGGCCCGCCCAACCCCTTGTGACAGGCGACGACCCTCGGGCCGAGGGCGCGCACCTGCTCGAGGAATGGCATCCCGATCTCCTCGTCGTCGAGGAACCATCCGCCCGTCGGTGAGGCCGCGGTGGGGGGGCCGTAGAGGGTGTAGACCTTCCAGCCCGACGGGGACAGCTGCGCCTGCCAGTCGGCCATCTGCTCGACCTCGGCCCGGCCCAGGTTGGGGTGCACGATGGTGTGGGTGAGCACCCGTCCGGACGCGCCGTACTTCTCCACGATGTCGCGTGCCGCCGCGATCTGTGGATTGGTCAGCACGTTGTCCTCCGCCGGGCCGGGCGTCGACGTGAGCAGCGCCACCGCGGTCTCGCTCGTGCCGAAGACGAGGGTGGCCCACTCCGCCGCGTCGATCAGGTGGGGATCGACCCCCCCACCCCAGCGGCGCTGGTCCACCGTGGTGAGGAACCAGGCCAGCCCCTCCGCACTCGGCCGGTCCCATCGGGCCGGGTCGATGAAGTGCGTCTGCACGTCGATGACGGGGGCCGTGCCGGAAAACGCGGCGGCGGCCGCCGCTTCATCGGTCTCGGTCGCCTCGTCGAGGGAGAAGTACCCGCCCCCGTGCGCGGCATCGAGTGCCCGCAGCGCGGTGGCGGTGCCGCGGCGGTCGAACGCATGGTCGCCGGCCGACAGGCCCAGCTTGGGGGCGATGGTCGCCACCCGCTCGTCGAAGCGTGCCGCGGCTTCCTGCACCGCCGCCGACGGCGGCGGTGGCGCATACTCGTCGGTCGACTTGGGGGCCAACAGGGGGCTGATCACAGGGGTGCTCATACGGTCTCCAGTTCTCGGGCGAGGGCGGTGATGTCGGCCAGCGAACGCAGGCTGTCGTTGAGGTGGGTGCACGTGCTGCGCCCGACGAACTCGTTGCGAATCGTCGGTCGCAGTGACGAAATCTCCATGCCGGCGAGGCGCTCCGCGCTCGCCACCGCCCCGGGACACTCGACCCAGGGCAGCACCTGGGCCCGGGCGGCCACGGACACGATCTGGCCCGATCCGGCGTCGGCGGCGCCGGTCACGGTGTACTCGTGGAGGACGGTCTCGACCCCGTCCTCGCCAGTGTGGCTGTCGCGGAAGTGCAGATCGATCCGATGCTCGTCGCCGGGCGCCACCGGCGCGATCAGGTCGAGCCGGCGCCGGCGGCGGATCGAGAGCGGAGGCAGGTCGGCCATGGCGTGCCACGAGAAAGGGTCGCCCTCGCGCTCGAGTACCGGTGCGACGGGGCCGACGGGCACCGGGATCGACCCTGTCTCGCGTATGCGCACCATCATGGTGGCGTCCTGCGCCCAACCGGCGCACAGATCTCCCCGGCGTCCGAAATCCGGCGGTGGACGTTTGGGCGGCGGCTGTTTGGGGTCGGCGTCGATGGGCGGATCGTCAAGCAGGCCGGCGCGGTGCAGGACGTACCCCGAGACCAGGGTGGCGCCCACCAGGTCGTCCAGGAGCAGGTAGAGGAGCGAGCCCTCCCGGCATTCGCCATCCTCACATTCGCCGGTCACCACCTCGTTGACGCGGGACCGGAAACCCGAACCGACGGTGGCGCCCACCAATTGGCCCAACGCGGGCACCTCCGGTGACGTCGTGATCGACAGGAGCTCCTGCGTCGGGCTGACCGTGGCCCGCAGCCAGGCCTCCCCTACGACCTCGGTCGTCCCGTCGGGGTTGGTGCGCAGGTCACGCGCCCGCCCGTCGACGTGGGCGTCGGCGCGCAGGCCGTCGGGGCGGCTCGTGTCGATGTTGGTGGTGCGCCGGACGGAGCCTTCGGGGCGAGTCACGGTGACGAGGATCGGGTCGTGTGGCCCGGACGCCTCGGGGAGGAACTCCATCAGGCAACGGGACGCAGGCGCCGGCCCGGGCGAGCCCCGGTCGACGTGCCCTGGCGGGTGGCCACCACCCCGTTGACCACGCTCATCTCCACGCCGACGGCGTCGGTCACCAGGCGTCGCCCCGATGCCGGCTGATCGTCGACGAACCGTACCCGCGTGGTGGCGATCCGGTCGGGGTCGAAGAGAACGAGGTCGGCCGCGAGACCGGCGCGCAGCAGCCCCCGGTCACCGAACCCGAGCAGGCGGGCCTGGTCGCCGGTGAGCATGGCCACGGCGCGCTCGAGCGACAGCACCTGGCGCTCACGCACCCAGTGCTGCAGCGTCCACACGGCGTAGCAGCTGTCGGTGTTGGCCAAAATGTGGGCGCCGGCGTCCGAGGCGCCGATCATGGCGGCGGGGTGCGCCACCAGGCGCGCCACCTCGTCGTCGTCCCCGTTGCGCATGACGGTGGCCACCTGGGTCTCGAAGTCGTCGGCCAGGGCCAGGTCGAGCAGGAGATCCGTCGGGTCGACCCCGCGCTCAGCACTGAGGGAGGCCAGATCCCTCCCCTCCACGCCGGGCTGGAGGGAGTAGCGCACGCGGACGTGGTCCCAGCGCCCGTTGAAGACGGGGTTCGCCGGCATGGCCGCCCCTTCCCGGCGCAGTTGCGCCCGCGCCTCGGGATCGGCGGCCAGAGCGCGCACGCCGGCGGCGCCGGTGTCGGTCACGACCGCCATCAACGAGGGCAGGGAGCGCACCAACGTGCCCGGGCTGTCCAACCTCGTCCACAGCTCGAAGGGACGGGTCGAGATCTGGGGCACCACGGTCACATCCGGGCGCTGGCCCGCCAGCGTCATGTCCATGAGGACCGAGGCCCCTCCCGGATCGTCGGTGTCGTCGAAGATCGGTCCGACCACCACCGGGCGTCCCGAGGCCTGCGCCAGCCGTTGATGCCAGGCCAGGTCCGCCACGCGTGCGTCGCGCCCCATGAGGAGCGCGGCATTGGCCATGGTGAACAGACCGGGTCCGGGCCCCTGGCCCAGCACCGCAGCCAGGCGCAGCAGCTCCTCCTCCCCGCAGACCTGCCCCGGGAGAGCCGTCCCTCCGGGGCCGGGATTGCCGATGACCTGGTCGGTGGAGAACCCGAGCGCTCCGAGCTCGGTCCCCTGGCGCAGGAGACGGCCCATGGCGTCGATCTCGTCCGGGGTCGCCTGGCGCGTGTAGGCGCCGGGCACTCCCAGCACGGCGGCGCGCAGGGGCACGTGACCGATCAGGAAGGCGTGGTTGAGCAGCACGTCGAGCTCGTCGAGACGGGCCGCATACGACGGGAGGTCGGACCAGTCGAAGGGGACCCCGGTCTCGATGGACACCTCGGGGATCTGCTCCACCGTGCTCAGGGCGGCCACCAGGTACTGGCGGGCCTCCTCGGACAGCACCGGTGCCAGGGCGTACCCGCAATTGGCGGTCACCACGGTGGTGACGCCGAAGCTGGAGGACGGGGTCAGGTCGGCATCCCAGAAGAGGTTGGCATCGAGATGGGTATGGGGATCGATGAAGCCAGGGGCGAGCACCAGATCCCGTGCGTCCACCTCCTCGGCGGCGCGACCACCGACGTGGCCGCCCACCTGGGCCAGCTCCCCGTCGCGGACCGCCACGTCGCCTCCGGTCACCGGTCCCCCGGTGCCATCGACGATGGTGGCGCCGCGGAAGATCAGGTCGTACTCGGCTTCAGATGCCATGGTTCCCTCTCATACGGTGTTGGTTCATACGGTGTTGGTTCATACGGTGACGGCCCTCGTGGTCGCCGACAACATCCCGCCAATCGCGTCGATCGGGGCTTCACGATTCCACCCCTCGCCCAGGTAGGCCGTCAACGCATCGAGATCGATGCCGAAGAAGCGGGCCGCCCCGTCGACGAACATGGTGCGCTTGTCCGCCTCCGAAAGGTCGGTGCGGTCACGCATGATCTCGATGGGATCGGGCCAGGCCCCGTCCTGGTGGGGCCAGTCGCTGGCCCACAGCACCCGGTCGGCCCCGACGGTGGCGGCGGTCAGGGCCAGTCCGGCGTCGGCCGGCTCGCCCGAGATCACACACTGCTGGCGGAATTGCTCGAGGGCCCCGCGCCGGTGCTCGCCGGAGATCAACGCCATCTTGTCGTAGGTCTCGTCCAAGCGGCCCAGCCAGTGGGGCAGCCATCCCACGTCACCCTCGAAGAATCCCATGCGGAGCTGGGGGAACCGGTCGAGCGTCCCGCCGTCGATGACGTGCAGCACGGCCAGCTGCAGCTGGAACGGCACGCCCATCTGCCATTGGGCCCGGTTGGCCAGGTGGTGGACGATGCCCAGGGTGGGGCTGGCCGGATTGGCGGCGTGGACCACCGCTGGCATCCCGGCCTCGACCAGGCGCGCCCACAGCGGGTCGAGGTCGGCGCTGCCCAGCGATTGGCCGGCCGGGGTCGGGATCGGCGAGAGCATGATGGTCGTGGCCCCGGCGCCGATGGCCCATTCGAGCTCGGCCGCCGCCCAACCCAGATCGTTGAGCGGCAGCACGGCCGCCCAGCGGAACCGGAGCGGGTCCGCCGACGAGAACTCGCGGACCCAGTCGTTGTAGGCGTGGGCCGAGGCGTTGGCGAATCCCGGGTCGGGCAGATCGTCGAGCCCCAGTGTCATCGTCGGGAAGAGGACGCTCGCCCCGATGCCCTGGGCGTCCATGAGGGCCAGCCGGCGGGTCGGATCGTTGACGCCTGGGTCGACCTCGGTGTCGAGGTCGATGTCCAAGCGGCCGGACGCGCTCAACGCGCCGGGGGTGCACAGCGAGCCGATGCTCCATTCGAAACTGGTGGGGCTCCCGAAGAACTGCACCTTCTCCCGACCGTCGACCATGACCCGGGTCCACGCCATGTGCCGGTACCGGGCGGGTAGCCGCTCCTGCCACAACCCGAACGGCTCCATCACGTGCCCGTCCGCATCGATGATCGGCAACCTCACGGCATGACCCCCATGGCGCATTTCCCAGGCCGGCGGGCTCCGAGGTGGAGAAGGGCGAGAATACCCGTCCCCGGTGTTCATATGTGCGTCCGGGTGGGCATGCGCGGCCGCGAGGAGATGTTCGGCCGGGCGGGCGTGTGCCGCTCAGTGGGCAGGTGCGGCCGGGACGACGAGCACCTTGCCCGTGGCGCGGCGTTCCGCCAGCTCGGTCAGGGCCCGCGCCCCTTCCTCGAGCGGGAACGTGGCGCCGATGTGGGGAACGACCTTCCCGCCGGCCAGGAGGTCCCACAACTCGGCCTCATGGCGCGCCACGTCTTCCGCCCGGTTGGCGGTGATCCCCTGCATGGTGAACCCGGTGATCACCGGTCCTTTCAACAGCACGAGGTTGAGGGGGATCCGGGGGATCTCGCCCGAGGCGAAGCCGACCGTGATGAACTGCCCGCCCCAGGTCATCGACCGCAGCGCCTGCTCCGCCCAGGGCCCGCCCACCGGGTCGATCACCACGTCCGCGCCACCGCCGGTGAGCTCCTTGATCCGCTCCTTGAGGTTCTCGGTCAGGTAGTTCACCCCGACCTCGGCGCCCTTCTCCAAGCAGACCGCCAGCTTCTCGTCGGTCGACGCCGCCGCCAGCACCCGCGCTCCGAGCAGGTGGGCGAGCTCGACGGCGGCCAGGCCGACACCGCCCGCCGCGCCCAGCACCACGACCCAATCCCCCGGGCCGACGTCGGCCACCGTGCGCAGGGCCAGGTACGCCGTGCGGTGGGCCACCCCGAAGGCGGCCGCCAGCCTGAGGTCCACCGCGTCATCGACCGCATGCACCGAGCCCGCCGGCACCACGATCTGCTCGGCGAAGGCGCCGATCATCGATGCCCCCGTCACCCGGTCGCCCACCTTCAGCCCGTCGACGCCGGGCCCCACCAGTCGCACCTCACCGGCGAACTCGCTGCCCGGCGTGAAGGGAACCGGCACGTGGATCTGGTACTGATCGGCGATCAGCAGCACGTCGGGGAAGTTGGCGGCGGCGGCCACGACGTCGACCACCACCTCGCCCGCCCCCGGGACGGGATCAGGCAGGTCCTCCAGCACCAGGGCGTCGGGCGACCCGTACTCGTTGCAGCGAAGCGCACGCATGAACTGGGCTCCTGAGGCTCAGGAGTTGCCGACCAGATGCTCGGTCCACGCCGCCAGCTTCTTGCGGGCCAGCTCCCTCTGCGCCGGCAGGTGCGCCGTCGGCCACAGGCCGGGGGCGGCTTCGTAGTCCTTGAGGACCTCGCGTGCCACCGTGATCTTGTGCACCTCGGTCGGTCCGTCGACCACGCTCATGATGGGCGCCGACATCCACATGCCGCCGAACGGCATCTCGTTCGAGACGCCGAGAGCGCCGTGCGCGTGCATCGAGCGCCAGACCGCGTCGTGGACGACCTTGGGCGTCAGCATCTTGATGGCGGCGATGTTCTTGCGGGTGCGCTGGTAATCCCCGTACTTGTCGATCTCCCACGCCGTGTAAAGGGTGAGCAGGCGGAACTGCTGCAACTCGGCGTAGGAGTCCGCGATGTCGCCCTGCATGAACTCCTTGCGCGCCAGCAGGCTCCCCTGGGTCTCGCGGCTCAGCACCCGTTCGCAGAAGAGGTCCAGCGCCTTCTGGCACGTCGCCACCGAGCGCATGGCGTGGTGCACCCGGCCCCCGCCGAGGCGGGTCTGGGCGATGGCGAACGCCTGGCCTTCGCCGCCCAGGAGGCTCTCGGCCGGGACCCGCACCTCGTTGTAGTGGATGAGCGCGTGCATCCCCTCGTCCTCGTCCTCGCCCGAAAGGCCGACGTGACGCACCATTTCGACCCCGGGCGTGTCGGTCGGGACCAAGAACATCGATGCCCCCTGGTACACCGACACGTCGGGGTCGGTGATGGTCATCACGATGAGGAACGCCGCCGTCCGGGCATTGGACGAGAAGTACTTCCATCCGTCAATGACCCAATCGTCCCCGTCGCGCCAGGCCCGGCACGTGAACTGCTTGGGGTCCGAGCCGGCCTGGGGCTCGGTCATCGAATAACAGGAGAACACCTCGCCGTTGAGGAGCGGCTGGAGGTACTTCTCCTTCTGCTCCTCGGTGCCGTAGTGGGCGATGATCTCGGCATTCCCGGTGTCGGGAGCCTGGGTGCCGAAGACGATGGGCGCCCAGCCCGACAGGCCCAGGATCTCGTTCAACAGCGCCAGCTTGAGCTGCCCGTACCCCTTGCCGCCCAGCTCGGGGCCGAGGTGCGCCGCCCACAGTTCGTGGTCCCGCACCTCTTGCTTCATGGGGTCGACGATCGGGCGCAACTCGTCGTCCAGCGGGTGGAACTGGCGGTGCGGGTAGAGCAGGTCGAGCGGCTCCACCCGCTCGCGTACGAACTCGCGTGTCCAGTCCAGCTTCTCTTGGAATTCGGGCTCAGTTGAGAAATCCCAGGCCATCAGTGTCTTCTCCTCGGTCGGTGTGACAACTACGGGTTACGCGGACAGGGTGATCATGGTGCGGCATCTCGTGGGGGCGCCGTATCCTCGGCCTTGCCCCCGGCCGTGCGGGACAGACCGGCGAGGTCCTCCCGCACACCGAGGCCCGACAAGAATCGTTCGTTGCAGGCGCTCACCTGGCGCCGTGCCAGCTCGGGGTCGGCGTCGTGGGCCACGTACATGGCCGAACCTACCCCCAGCGCAGCGAGGAGATGGGCCAGGGGCTCGACGGGCTGGGGCTCGAGGACGCCCTCGGCGATGGCATCGGTCAGGTACCGCACGATGTGCTGGGTGGGACCGTCGCTGCGTTCGGACCACGAACGCCATCCGAGCACGGCCGGGCCGTCCACCAGGCAGATCCGGCGGTAGGCGGGGTTGGTCGACGCCGCGTCCAGGTAGACCTCGCTGTTGGCCCGGAACAGCTCCCAGGCCCCTGCCGCATGGTCGTCGGAGCGCCGCCACAGCAACTGGACGACCTCGTCCGCCACCTCGTCGTGCACGGCCCGGAAGAGATCCTCTTTGTCCCGGAAGTGGTGATAGAGCGCCCCCCGGGTCAACCCGGCGCGCCGGACGACATCCTCGGTGCGGGTCGCGGCAAAGCCGTTCTCCGCGAACAGTTGGCGGGCGGTGTCGAGGAGGGCTCGTCGCGTATCCTGCACGTGGGCTTCGCGGCGGCCGGCGGGCTCCGCCGGACGGCCCGCCGCCCTGGTCCGAGTCGTCATGGGGCCCCCTCCCGGTGCGGGATGGGCGAGAAAGGCCCGCGGCACGACATGTCGGAGTGGTCCATGGCCGCAGTTCCTTGATACATGATGTTTCTAACATACATACTGTTTGCAGCCCCCGCTTCATGCCAGGATGCACCCGCCACAACATCGCCCTCGGGCCAAGGGAAGGGAACGGTACGTGAACGATCTGGAAGGAAAGGTAGCCCTGGTGACCGGGGCCAGCCGCGGGGTCGGCGCTGCCGCAGCCGTTGCACTGGCCGAAGCCGGATGCGACGTGGCCTGCGCGGCAAGAGCCACCGAGGCCAATCCCCAGCGCACCTCGGGCACCATCGACGAGACGGTCCGCCGAGTCGAGGCGACGGGCCGGCGGGGTCTGGCCGTCCCCACCAACCTCGGGGTGGACGACGAGGTGATCGCCATGGTCAAGACCACCTACGAGCACTTCGGGCGCCTCGACATTCTCATCAACAACGCGGCGATCACGTTCATCGGTGATCTCGACATCCCCCTCAAGCGCTACGACCTCATCATGCAGGTGAACCTGCGCGCCCCGCTCATCGCCATCCGGGAGGCCGCGCCCCTCATGGAGGCCCAGGGCGGCGGGGTGGTCATCAACGTGTCCTCGGTCGCCGCGCTCTATCCGCACCCGCAGCTCCTCGCGTACGGCATCTCGAAGATCGGGCTGGAGCGGCTGACGGTCGACGCCGCGAAGCAGCTGGCCCCTGCGAACATCGCGGTCAACTGCTTCCGCATCGACATCGCGGTGGCCTCCGAGGGCTTCGTGGCCAACACGCCCGGCGCCGACCACTCCAGCTGGGAGCCCTCCGAGGTGGCGGCCGAAGGCATCGTCTGGATGGTGCGCCAGCCTCCCAGTTACTCGGGACGGCGCGAGAGCATGTTCGCGCTCCGCCACCGCGAGGGGATCATGGCGACGCGCATCACCGCTCCGATGACCGAGGCACCGCCGACGGAGTTGTACAACGGGCTGGTCGAGTCCTCGGCGGGCAACGACTACTTCGAGGAGCCGTATCCAGACGACGAGAAATCCCCGTAGGGCCGAGGGCAACTTCTCTTTCTCTCGGGGCCTCCTACCGTGGCCCGTTCGGCCAACGGAGCAGTGAGCCGGCGTCGACGCGCAACTGCTGCCCCGTGACGTAACGGGACTCGTCGCAACTGAGGAAGAGCACGGCGTTCGATATGTCCACGGGCTCCACGTAGGGGATCGGCATGGCCTGGAAATAGGTGAACGCGGGGATGACGTCCTCGCGGGTCGGATTCTCGAGGTCCGGCCGGAAGATCTTGTAGAGCTCCTTGTTGTGGATGAGGTGGGTATTGACGTTGGTGGGATGGATGGCGTTGACCCTGATCATGCGGGGGGCCAGAACCAGGGCCATCTGCTCGACGTAGCCGACCAGCGTCCGCTTGGACCACGAATAGCCCGATCCACCCGAGCCCATCGTCCCCGTCTCGGTGGTGCCGGGCATCAAGCCGGCGTTGGATCCGGTCACCACGATCGCACCGCCGTCCGAGATGTGGGGGATCGAGACGGCCACGGTGCTCATCACACCGATCAGGTCCACGTCGGTGGCGTCGACGAAGTCCATGGGGTTCCCGACGCCCATGGGCATGATGCCGGCGTTCGCCACTACGACGTCGAGGTGGCCGAACTCGGCCACACCTTCCTCCACCACGGTCTGGAGAGAGCTCCGGTCGCGCACGTCCGCCTGCCGGGCGATGATCCGACGATCCAGGTCCTCGACCGCTTTCGCCGTCTCCGCGAGGTCCTCCGGCGTCGAGAGCGGGTAGAGGTTCGACTCGATCTGCTCGCAGATGTCGATAGCGATGATGTCGGCGCCCTCTTGGGCGAGGCGGATGGCATGGCTCCGTCCCTGGCCCCGCGCCGCGCCCGTGATGAATGCGACCTTCCCTTCCAAACGACCTGTCATGTGGATCCCCCATGCCTCGTGGGCCAATATTCCGGACGAACCTAACACGGGGCGTTGGACTCTTTGCCGTGAACACCGGGGCACGTGCGGTGGCACGCGCGGCGGCGGTCCGGGTCGACGTCAGGGTTCGACGACGACGCGGAAGACGCCCTTGGACTTGTCGCGAGCGACTCGAAATGCCTCCGGTGCGTCCTCTATGGGGAAGCGGTGCGTGATGAGGGTCTGCGCCAGCTCCGGTCGACCGGCAAGCATGTCGGCGGCCTCGGCGAACTCACGTCGTCCTTGGTGGGCGCAATATCCGAGAGAGGGTCGCAGGGCGACCTCCTTCATGAAGGCCTCCGCGTGGGGCCACGTGATGTCGCCGAACACGCCCATGTAGACCACGGTGCCCCCGGGCCGCGCCAACGCAACGGCGCGGTGGAGCGAGCTCTCGCTCCCTCCGGTTTCGAGCACGATGTCGTAGTGGCCCGAGGGGGCGACGGCCCCGATGAGGTCGCGCGCCTCGAACTGGTGCCGATGACGTGCCTCGAGGGCGACGTCCTCGACGCCCATGGCCTGGGCCGAGGTCACGGCCAAGATGCCGATGGCACCGGCACCGACGACAGCGACCCGCGTCGTCGGGCCCACCGCTCCCATGTGACAACCGTGCCAGGCGACCGACGCCGGCTCGACCAACGCGGCATCCTTGACGTCCAGTCCGGATGGGAGCGGGACGAGCGCCCGGCGCGGCGCACGGAAATATTCGCTCATTCCGCCCGAGGACAGCATTCCGAGTGCGGTCGGCCCGGCCGACTGGCAACGATTGAAGTTCCCCTGGTCGCACTGCGGACAGCCCGAGCAGCCGAACATCGGCTCGACCGCCACCGCCGTGCCGTCAGCGAGCACCCCGGCGAACTCGTGCCCGGCAATCTCCCGGCTCCCGTACTCGAGGTACAGAAGGTCCGAGGCGCATATGCCTGCCGCGGCGACCCGCAGCAGCTCTCCGTCACCCTCCGGCTCGTCGACGTCGACGAGCTCGACGTCGGGTGGAGCGTTCCGCACTGCGCGCATGTGCTGTCCTTCCCTGCACCCGCTCGGAGTCTGGTTCCGCCGGAGCGTACGACTCCGGGCCGGCGCTTGTTTTGATACATCCTGTTTCTCACATACATACTGTTTGGACGCGCCGCTTCATGCAAGGATGCACGAGGACGAGGGGGATCTGACGACATGGCAAAGCTGACGCCGGAGGAAGAGGCGGCCGCGGCCGCACGCACGGCGGGCCTGGTGGACGAGCGGCGGCTCGGTGCGTGGATGGACGAGCGCGGCCTGCCGGGCCAGGGAGAGCCTGTCTCGGTCTCCTTCATCAGCGGGGGCGCGTCGAACGAGATCTTCCGCATCACGCGGGGTGAGTTCGTGTCCGTGCTGCGTCGCCCCCCGCGCGTGGTCCCCAAGGGGCGGAACGAGACCATGTTGCGCGAGTACCGGGTGCTCGAGGCACTGAACGGCACCGATGTGCCCCACCCCGAGGCCTATGCCGCCTGCGACGACGAGAGCGTGATCGGGTCGAGCTTCTATCTCATGAGCGTGGTCGACGGCTGGTCGCCCATGAACACCGACGGATGGCCCGCCCCCTTCGACACCGACCTCGAGGCTCGCTACGGGCTCGGGATCCAGCTCATCGACGGGCCGGCCCGACTGGCCCGCGTGGACTGGAAGGCACGGGGTCTCGAGGGCTTCGGCAAGCCGGAGGGGTTCCACGATCGTCAGGTCGACCGCTGGATGGCCCATCTCAACGCCATCGCGTTCCGCGAGCTCCCCGGGCTCGACGTGGCTTCTGACTGGCTGCGGCGCCACAAGCCCACGCACTGGGAGCCCGGCATCATCCACGGGGACTACCAATTCGCCAACGCCATGTTCGACCATGGCGCCCCCGCCACGCTGGCCGCCATGGTCGACTGGGAGATGTCGACCGTCGGTGATCCTCTCCTCGACCTCGGGTGGGTGATGAACGGCTGGACCGATCCGGGTGAAGAGCGCACCTCGGGCTACGTCGACGCCACCGGGCTCCCCAGCCGGGACGAGATGCTCGAGCACTACGCCACGGTGAGCGGGCGCTCGGTCGACGAGATCGACTACTACGTGATCCTGGCCAGGTTCAAGCTGGCGATCGTGCTCGAGGCCGGCTATGCCCGCGTGGTGGCCGGGACGGCCGACAACCCCGGCATGGCCGCCTACGAACACGTGGTGCTCGACAACATGCGCGCCGCAGCCGAACTGGCAGCGACGACGAAGCTCGGACAGTAGGGGGTCGCCGTGAAGATCGGAATCTCGCTCGGGCAGCTCAATCCCAGCCTGTGGGCCGAGGCGACCCGGGAGGCCGACCGCCTCGGGTACGAATCGGTATGGATGCCCGAGCATCTGGTCATTCCCGTGGCGATGACGGGAAGTCCCCACGAGGGAGCCGAGCACCCACCGATACCGTCCAACGTGCCGGTCTTCGACGTGTTCTCGTACCTCGGTTTCCTGGCCGGGCAGACCGAGCAGATCCACTTCGGGACGCAGGTCTACAACATCGGGTTACGCCACCCGTTCGTGGTGGCACGCGCCGTGACCACACTCGACGTCGTCTCCGGGGGCCGGGTGGAGTTCGGCATCGGCGCCAGTTGGCTCGAGGCGGAGTGGGAGGCGGTGGGCCTCGACTTCAGCACGCGCGGGCGCCGGGTGGACGAGACGATCGAGGTATGCCAACGCCTGTGGAGCGAGGAGGTCGTCGAGCACCACGGCGAGTTCTTCGACTTCGGGCCGGTGATGTTCGAGCCCAAGCCGACCCACGCCCCGTGGCCTTCCCTCCACATCGGCGGCGACGGCCCGGCGGCGATGCGGCGTGCGGCCACCGTCGGCGACGGGTGGATCCCCATGAACCACTCCCTCGAGGAGATCCCCGCCGAGGCCAGGAGGATCGCCCAGCTCCGCCAGGACGCCGGGAAGACCGATCCCCTCGAGATCACCCTCGGCGGGGGCGCCGAGCTCGACGACCTCCGCCACCGCGCCGATCAGGGCGTGGGACGGGCCCTCGTCAAGCCCTGGCGGTCGAGCAAGGACGCGCTCGAGGGCATGCGCCGTTTCGCCGACGAGGTGCTCCCCGTCATCAGCGAGTACCCGGTCACGCATCCGACCCCCTGAACGGGGCCGGTCGGGCGGTTACCGGGGCGGGGCACCCACCCGGCGCCGGGCGAAGTACCAACGTCCACGTTCGTAGATGACGTCGTCGTGCATCGGCACCACCTGGCCCAGGGTCAGCTGACCCGGGTCATCGCCGGCGGTGACCACGACGGTCCGGCATTCCTGTGTCCCGTGCACGCCGTCGACCCGCACGACGGAGTCGGCCAGGAGCACGCGGGCCGGCCGGGCGGCGGCGGCGAACCACCGCGCCAGTGCGGGATGACCGGCTATGGGCTCGTGGCCCGGCAGCTCGAGGACGCCTTCGACGACGAACGTCCCCAACCACGTCGCCTCGTCTCCCTGCTCGAGGGCGAGGTGCTGGCGAATCGTCAGGTCCTGCACTGCGGCGCGCCCCGCCAACGACTGCAGGGTGCGCTCGTCCTCGTACGACAACGTCATCGGTTACCGGCTCCTCTCGATCTCATGCGGCTCTGGTGGGTGCTGGCGATGCCTCAGGTCAGTCCGGCATCTTGCCCATGGCATCGCGGCCCCCCACGGGAGCCTCTCCACCGGGCTGCTGCAGATAGAGGTGCATCCCTTTGATCAGGCCGTCGTCGTCCAGGCGGAAGATGATCGCCTCGGGCAGGTCCTTCATCACCCCGTCCACCTCGAGGTGCTCGATGAGCTCGGCGATGACCGTGTCGCCGGCGTACGCAATGTGCACGGGCTTGAGCTCATAGCCCTCCTTGAGCGTCGGCACCACCCGGCGCAGGAAGTCGATGTAGCCCTGGCTCGAGTCGATCAGGTCCCCGTACGGCCCGATGCGCTCGAACCCCGAGGGGGAGAAGACGGCCCCCAGTCGGTCCCAGTCACGTGCGGCGTAGAACGCCACGAAGTCCTCAACTGCGGGCATGTGTCACTCCCTCTCTCATCGTTGTCCGAAGCGTTCACGCAGGACCGGCTTGAGCACCTTGCCGGCGGAGTTCAGTGGGAACTGGTCGATGACCACGACCGACGTCGGCTTCTTGTACGACGCCAACCGTTCCTTGCACCAGGCGATGAGCGCCGCCTCCGCCGGTGGATCATCGGGATCCAGCGGCACGATCACCGCGCGGGGCGTCTCGCCCCACTTGGGGTCCGGAAGGCCGATGAGGGCCGCGTCGACCACTCCGGGATGGGCGCGCAACACCGCTTCGACCTCGGGGCAGTAGATGTTCTCACCACCGGAGATGATCATGTCGGTCTTGCGGTCGACGACGTAGAGGTATCCCTCGTCGTCCATGCGGCAGAGGTCACCGGAATGGAACCAGCCGTCGGCGAAGGCCCGCTCGTTGGCCTCGGGCATGCGCCAGTAGCCCTGCATCACGGTCGGTCCGCGGTAGACGATCTCCCCCACCTCGCCCACCGCCACGTCGTTCCCGTCCTCGTCGACGACGCGTGCCTCCACGTTCATGATCGGCCGTCCGACCGAGCCGCGTTTGCGCTCCGAGTCCACCGCGTGCAGGACGCACGTGACGGGGCTCATCTCCGTCTGGCCGAAGAAACTGAAGACGGGCACGCCCGGCAGCGCCCGCGCCATCTTCTTCAACACCTCCACCGGCGTGTTGGCCGCACCCCACGAGGCGCGGCGCAAGGACAGGCGGGCGCCGCTCGCCATGACCTCGTCGCAGATCTCATCCCACTGCATGCCGACGTAGACGCAACCCGTGACACGCAAACGCGCCATCTCCTCGACGGCCTGGCGGCTGTCGAAATTCCCGCTCGGCACGATGATGGCGCAACCGCCCCCGATCACGTACGGCAGGATTCCCGTCAAGCCTCCGATGTGGAACAACGGGAGGTTGCCGTACCAGACGTCGTCGTATCCCACGATGCCCTGCGACACCATTGCGTTGAGCGTGCTCATGAGTAGGTTGAAGTGGCTGAGCACCGCGCCCTTGGGGCGGCCCGTGGTGCCCGAGGTGTACATGATCAAGGCCGGATCCTGCTCGTCGACGGCGACGGTCACCGGCGTGTCGTCGGCCTCCCCGAACAGGTCGCGGAGGCGCTCCGCGCCCGGTCCCGCCGCGGCGGCGTCCCCGAGCACGGCCACGGCGCGCACGTCGGGCAACGTGTCACGGACGGCGCCGACCAGCGGGTACAGGCCCTCGTCGACCACGATCACCGACGCGCCGCAGTCCCGCAGGATGAACCCCACCTCGTCCGCCACCAGGCGGAAGTTGACAGGCACCACGATGGCGCCCACCCGCCACCCGGCGAACATCGCCTCGATCATCTCGATGCTGTTCTTCATCAGCAGCGCCAGACGGTCGCCGTGGCGCAGTCCCCGGGCCATGAGCGCGTGGGCCAGAGACGTCACGCGCCGATCGACCTCTCCGAAGGTCCGGCTCTCGCCGTTGCAGATGTACGCCGTGCGCGCCGGGTACTTCCGGGCAATGCGGCTGAGCTGTTCGCCGTGGTCCATGCCACGGGTGCCCGCGATGGAGGTGACGGCGAGGGCAGTCATCACGCGGTGCGGGGCCGGCAACGCGGGCTGGTCATCGGCGGACGGTGTACCCGGTCGACTCGCGGTCCCACGCCGAGGCGGGAATGCCGCGGGCGCGCAGCTCATGCTTGAGGATCCTCCCGACGGCATTCTTCGGCAGCTCGGAGGTGACCTCGACGTAGCGGGGAACGGCGAAGTACGGGAGGTTCGCGCAGCAAAAGTCCATGAACGCCTCCATGTCGATGGGCTCGACCGATCCGGCGACCAGGTAGACCATCACCTCGTCCTCTCCGAGCTCGCTGGGCACGCCCACCGCCGCCACCTCGGCCACCGCCGGATGGCGCAGGAGGGCCTGCTCCACCTCGAACGACGAGATGTTCTCCCCCCGCCGGCGCATGGCGTCCTTCTTGCGGTCGGCGAAGTAGAGGAATCCATCCTCGTCGAACCGGCCCATGTCCCCGGTGTGGAACCACAGGTTGCGAAACTGCTCCACCGTCTCGCGGTCGCGACCGTCGTACCCCTCGAACATCACGTGCGAGCGGCGGGGACGGCAGACGATCTCGCCCACCTCGCCCACCGGGACCGGGCGGTCCTCGGGGTCGAAGAGCATGACGTCGAAGTTGGGGTTGGGGCGCCCCGACGCGCCGACCCGGTTGGCGGCGTCGACGCCGGCGACCGCCAGCGGGAAGGCCTCACTCATGCCGTAACAGGTGACGATGCGACACTGCCATCGCTCCTCCATGGCCTCGAAGCTCTCCAAGGGCACCGGGGCGGCGGAGATGAAGCGGAGCGGGACGTCCTTGTCGCGCTCGTCGGGCGGGAGGTTCCACAGCATGCTCAACATGGCCCCGGCCAGCGCGATGCCCGAGGCCTCGTAGCGCCGGACGCGATCCCAGGTGGCCGAGACGCTGAAGGTCGAGTCCAGGATTCCCGTGCCCCCGGCCAGCATCGGCCCGAGCACCGTGCCCACGGCGCTGAGATGGAAGAGCGGGAGCGGGCCGTGGACCACCTCACCACTTTGGAGCCGCCAGAGGTCCACCATGCTCTGCGCCGCCGCCAGCAGGTAGTGCTGCGTGGCCAGCACACCTTTGGAGCGGCCCGTCGTCCCCGAGGTCGAGAAGATGGCCCCCACCGGGAACGGTGGCAGGTCGGGGGTCGCTTCGAGCAGCGACGTACTCCCTTCGAGCAGCTGTTCGATGGCGTGCACCTGGACGTGCGGAGGCGGTGTGCCGCCTCCGTCCTCGGCCGCGGCCTTGCCGTCCTCCCGCAGCAGCACGGTGCGGAGGGTCGGGACCTCGCCGGCGATGGAGAACACCCGGTCGGCGAGCGACCGGTCCACGGCGATCATCTTGGTGCTGCTGTCACGCAGTTGGTTGGCCAGGAATTCGCCGCGGTAGGCCGTGTTGATCGGCACGGCGACGGCACCGAGCCGGCAGAGCCCGAACCACAATGTCACCCACTCGGGCGAGGTGCCCATGAAGAGGGCGACGCGGTCGCCGGGCTCGATGCCCAGGCCGACCAGCACGTTGGCGGCCGAGAGCGAGCGCTCCTGGAGCGCCCGGTACGACAGGGGGACGTCGTCGATGACGAGCAGGGACTGATCGGGGCGCTCGGCCACCTGCGCGTCGAGGATGCCCGGGATCGTCAGGCCCCCGCCCGGGGTCGGCTCCCACAACGAAGCGGGAGATCCTCCGGTCACTTGCTCCCCGAGGGGACGGTCTCCGCGAACGTGTCCTCCGGATAGAAGCGACGGCACCAACGCCGCAGCGAGGCGTAGTTCTTCGCCTCCTCGACGGCGAAGGAGGGCTTCTCGAGGTACTGCATGTTCTCCCACGTGAAGAAGTCCTGCTTGATGATCTCTTGCTGCAACTCGATCCAGCGGGCGGCCCGGCCCGTCGGGACGTCACCGGTGTCACCCTCCTCGCGCACGCAGGCCATGGTGAACCAGTAGTCGGTATACTCCTCGTCGACCGGGGTGTGGCCGGTGATCTGGACCGAAGCGAGGACGTTCTCGGGGAAGCGCACGAACCCGATCCCCAACCCGAAGGTGTCGTAGACGACCTGACCGTCCACGGGACCGTTCGGGGTCAACCAGGTGGTGGGTCGCCCCCCGCCGTAGTTCACATCGACGGTGGCGTGCAGGTGATAGTCGTGGAGCTCGAAGGACGTCGTCTCGGCCGGCCGGTCGCCGTGGTGCACGGGGGCGATGTGATACGGGTCGGCGGCGTTCTCCACGATCATCTGCGGGTGGACCTTCACCCGGTTGAGCATGCGGGAGTGCGGGTGAAGGGGGTAGTAGTCACCGGTCTCGAGCTCGGGCACCTCGGGCAGGCCCCAGGTCGGCTCCGCAGCGTCGCGGTCGAACCACATGACGACCATGCCGCACCACTCGACGACGGGATATGTCCGGATGCGGACCGACTTCTTGCAGCCCTCCTTCGAATACGGGATCAGCGAGTTGGTCCCGTCCGCCCGCCACTGCCAGGCGTGCCATGGGCACTTGACCTCGTCGCCCACCACGCTCCCACCGACGCCGATGTGCCCGCCGAGGTGCTGGCAGTACGCGTTCATCACGGCCACCGTGCCCGACTCGCCCCGGAAGCAGATCAGCTCCCGGCCGAAGTAGTGAAGGGTCTTCAGTGTTCCCGGGAGGACGTCGGACGAGTTCGCCACGATGTACCAGCCCGTCGGGTAGCGGTACGTCGAGACGGAAAGAGGAGTTTCCGATTCGGCCACGTCGTTCGTAACAGTCATCACGGACTCCATTCGCTAGACGGCAGGCGGTCAGGATTCCAGGCTGCCGGCGCAGACCGGAACGGGTGCGGCAACTGTAGGCGGATAGATTGCAACATTAGGTCAAGGTCGCGGCGACGGGCTCCGGCCGAGGCTCACGGGGGAGCCCGAGGGCCCGCTCCCCCAGGATGTTGCGCTGGATCTCGTCCGTCCCGCTGGCGATGCGCACCGACGGCGCGGTCAGGAGGTGGTACTGCCACCGGCCGGCGAGACCGATCTGCGACCGCGCCGTCAACAGCTCGGGGCCGAGGAGCGACGATGCCACCGTGGCGGACCGGCGCAGGTGGTCGGCGAAGAACAGGTTGACGATGGAGGCCAACGCGCCGACCGGCTCGGCGCGGCCGAGGCGGCTCTGCACCCGCAGGTTCAGGTAACGGAGTATCTCCTGGCCGACGAACGTGGCGGCGATGTGCTGGCGGGTGAGCGGATCGGCGGCCAGGCCCCGGTTGCGGGCGATCTCGATCAGCTCGGGCACGCCCGGCCACTCGTCGCCCGCCAACCCCCGCTCGCTGCCGAGCATGGTGTTGGCCACCGTCCACCCGCCGTCGACCTCGCCGATGACCGCGTCGTCGGGCAGGGCGACGTCGGTCAGGAAGACCTGGTTGAACTCCGCCGCGCCGTTCATCTGCCGGATCGGGTGGATCTCGATGCCCCGGGTGCGCATGTCCAGGGCGAAGCAGGTCAGACCGCGGTGCTTCGGTTGGGCGCGATCCGACCGGGCCAGGAGGATGGCGTAGTCGGCGAACCGGGCGTAGGACGTCCACACCTTCTGCCCGTTGACGACCCAGCCGCCCGGACGGCGTCGCGCCTCGGTCGAGAGCCCGGCGAGGTCCGACCCTGCCCCGGGCTCGCTGAACATCTGGCACCACACTTCCCGCCCCCGCAGCAAAGAGGGCAGGTGGCGTTCCTTCTGCTGGGCCGTGCCATGGACCATCAGCGTGGGACCGACCATGCCGATCCCCACGTCGAAGGCGGCACCGGAAACGCCGAAACGCGCCTGTTGGACGCGGAAAGCCAGGTCGAAGAGTGCCGTGCGCCCCAGGCCGCCGAACTCGGTGGGCCAGGAGATCCCGGCCCAGCCGGCGTCGAACAGCGTGGCCTGCCACCGCCGGCAGCCCTCGACGAAGGCGCGGTCACGTCCGATGGTGAAGTCGTCGACACTCCCCTTGCGGGGCGCATGCGCCTCCAGCCATGCCGCAGCCTGCGCCCGGAAGGCGACCACGTCCTCGGACTCGTGCAGGTCCATCCGCCCTGTGGCTCCCTTCGTTGGCCTTTCAACTTTCTAAAGCTTAGAGTCACACTTTTCGTCGACCTGGGGGGTTGGGATGCCGGATCTGAGCGGGAAGGTGGCGATCGTCACCGGGGCGGCGTCGGGGATCGGCAAGACCACCTCGGAGACACTGGCCCGGCACGGGGCCTCCGTGGTGGTGGCGGGCCACGCCAAAGCCGGGGCCGAGGAGGTGGCGGCCGGCATACGCGCCCAGGGGGGAACGGCCATCGCCGTCGGGGTCGATGTCACGGACGAAGAGCAGGTCATGGCCATGGTCGCGGCCGCCGTCTCCGAGTTCGGCGGTCTCGATGCGCTGCACAACAACGCGGCGGCAACGAAGATGGGAAGGGACCACGATGTCGTCAACGTCAGCACCGAGGTGTGGGACGAGACCATGGCGGTCAACCTGCGCGGCCCCTTCTTCGGCTGCAAGTACGCCATCCCCGAGATGTTGAAGCGGGGAGGCGGGACGATCGTCAACACGTCCTCGGCCGCGGGGCTCAAGGCGGAGAGAATCCGTGTGGCGTACGGCGTCTCGAAGGCTGCGCTGCACGGGCTCACCCGCCATGTGGCCAACGCCTACGGGAAGCAGAACATCCGCTGCAACGCCATCGCGCTCGGCATGATCCTCACCGAGGCGGCCGAGCGAAACGTCAAACCCGACATGCTGGCCTACCTCGAGGAGCACAACGCCCTGGCGCGCCTCGGCAGGACGAACGACGTGGCCGAGGTGGTGGCGTTCCTCTTCTCGGACGAGGCTTCCTTCATCACCGGTGAAGTCATCGCCGTCGACGGGGGGTTCACGTCCCATCTCCCGGCGCTGGTGGACTAGCGCGCCTCGCGCGACGACCCCGCGTCAGGAGACGGCCGCCGGCCAACTCTCGGGGGGAGCTTCGATGCCGTAGAGCTTCGCCGCGTTCCCCCAGAGGATCTTGCGGCGCACGTCCTCGGCCACGTGGCCGAGGTTGGCCGCAATCGTCTGGTCGATGTCCCCGAAGAGGCACGTCGTATGGGGGAAGTCCGTCTCGAAGAGCACGTTGTCCACCGGGATGAGGTCGAGGAAGTGCCGCGGGGCCTGCTTCTCGAACCAGTACGTCACGTACACGTGCTCGGCGAACAGCTCGGAAGGCAGTACGTCCTCGGCGGTGCGCTCCCGCCCCGGGCGGAACGCGCCGAGCCAGCTGTAGTCCGACGCCTCGAGCACGAAGGGCAGCCAGCCCATGCCGCTCTCGACCGACACGAACTTGAGGCCGGGCCAGCGCGGCAACATGCCGCACGTGATCAGGTCGGCACACTGGACGCCGTTCTTCATGAACAGGTCGACCGCCCCGTAGGCCTGCGCCCCCGCGATGCCGTGCGTCTCGTAGCGCTCGGGCGTCATGACGCTCGGCAGGTCCCCGGCGTTGCCGATGTGGAAGTGCACCGGCAGGCCCGTCTCGATGGCGACGGCCCACAAGGGGTCCCAGTGACGGCTTCCGAGGACGGGCAGGCCGTAGCGCTGCGGCTCGCCGGTGAACAAGATGCCCCGTGCGCCCGCCGCGGCGCACCGGGTGACTTCACGCACGGTGGCTTCCACGTCCCAGAACGGGGTGGCGAGCACGGGGAGCAACCGTCGAAGATCGGCCCCGCACCATTCGATCAGAAAGTCGTTGTAGGCCCGCACGCTCAGGACCTTGAGCTCGTCGTCGTCGATGGAGAGGAAGTTCTCACTCCCGAAACCCCCGACGTTGGGGTACAGCACCTGGGCCCAGATGCCCACCTCGTCCATGTACGCCAACCGGGCCGTCGCGTCGAAGGCGGCCGGATGGCAGTCGGCGTAGGTCGGGGGGTAGTTCGGCGGGAAGGTGGGCCACCCCGCCGGAGCGGACGTCCCAACGGTGCCGATCCTCTTGTTCTGCAGAAACCAGATGTCGGCGCCGTCGACCCGCTCGACATGGGGGACGTCGTCGACGTACCTCTTCGGGACCCGGGACGTCCACACATCGGCCGGCTCGGTCACATGGCTGTCGGAGTCGATGATCAGATTTGCTACGGGCATGTTTGTCTCCCCAACGCGTACTCGCTCCTCGCTAACGTAGCCCCACCGGCCCGAAACGGTCGAAGCCCCTGGTTGCGGCCGCCCGGGTCGCCATCTACTTGGCCCCGGCGCCGGCATCGATCGGAAGGGCCACTCCGGTGACGTAGCGGGCCTCGTCCGAGGCCAGCCAGACCACGGCGTTCGAGATGTCGACCGCGTCCACCCACGGGATGGGGAGCAGGTTGCCCGCCTGCGAGGGGACGGCGAAGTCCGCCAGCGTCGGGGCCTCGAGGTCGGGGCGGAACAGCCGGAAGGCCGACTCGTTGTCGATCATCGGCGTGAACACCATGGTGGGATTGATCGTGTTGACCCGGATCATGTGCGGCGCCAGCTCGTGGGCCAGGCACTGCATCAGACCCAGCACCCCGTGTTTCGCTGCGGCGTAGTGCGACATGTGCCACGCGCCCTTGGTGCCGAGCAGGGAGCTCGTGAAGATGATCGACCCGCCCCGGCCGGCGTCGATCATGGCCGGCACCACGGCCCGGACCAGCTCGAAATAGCCGGTGAGATTGACGTCGAGGGTGTCGTGCCACTGGGCGTCGGAGAGCTCCCAGGTCAGCGCGGCCTTCGAGAAGATCCCCTGGTTCCCGACCACGATGTCGATGCCGCCGAACTCGGCCACCGCGGCGGCGCTGATCCGCTGTAACGCGGCGCCATCGCGCACGTCTGCCCGGTGCGCCACGATCCGGCGGTCCAGCTCCTCCACCAGCCGCACCGTCTCTTCGAGATCCTCGGGCGTGGCCATGGGGTAGGCCACGGAGTCGATCTGTGCGCAGATGTCCACCGCGACGATGTCCGCACCCTCTTCGGCCAGCCGCACGGCGTGGGAGCGGCCCTGGCCCCGGGCCGCACCGGTGATGATCGCGACCTTGCCCTGGAGTCGTCCTGCCATCCTCAGAGGGTCTACCACAAGCTAAATCGCGCGTTCGCGTGACTGCTGCGTTAGGAGCCGACCCGGGCGGCGCAACTGGTCGGCACGGCCAAGCTCTACGTGGGGCGCAAGGCCACCGACATCGTCCAGGACTGCATCCAGATGCACGCCGGTCGACCACGCCCTGCATCTCGCCTCGCTCGTCGGACTCTGAGCCAGGGCGGACCCTGAGCCGGGGCGGACTCTGAGCCGGGGCGTCCTACCAGGGAGCCTTGGACAGGCCTTCCACGGTGATGAGCTGATGTGCCCCTTGCGACAGGACGTAGCGCTGCGACTCGTGCAGATGCTGGGCCACCAGGTGACGGGCCCTCGGGGCGTCGCCCTCCTCGATCGCCTCGGTGATCTTCACGTGCGTGCGCAAGACGCTCTTGCGCGCCGGCAGATTCGGGTATTCGCCATGCGCGTTCTTCGTCTCGGCCCAACTCGACTCGTGATTCGACCACAACGTCTCGAGCGACCCGGCGACCAGCGCCAGCGTGGCGTTGCCACAGCCCTGGACGACGGCGTCGTGAAACCGCCGGGCGAGCCGGGTGAACGCCGGTCCGTCGGCCAGCCCCTCCTCGAGCTCCTCGTTGAGCTTCGTCAGCGTGGCCACCAGGCTCTTGTCGCGCAGGCTGAGCTCGGCCGCCTTGGCCGCACACGCCGGCTCGCAATCCGACAGCGCCGCGGCCAGATCCTCCAGCGGTGTGTCCTGCGCCTGGAGGACCATGCCCAGCATGTAGGCCGCCACCTTGGCCTTCGGGGTGTGGATCACGGCACCACCGACGTTGCCCCGGCGCACCGAGAGCAACCCCTCGGTCTCGAGGATGCGCATCGCCTCACGAATGGACGGCTTGCTCACCGGGAACTCGAGCAGAAGGTCGTCCACCTTGGGGAGAACGTCGCCGTCGTTGAGCTCGCCCGCCAGAATGCGGCGCCGCAGCGAGTCGGCGATCATTTCGGCGATGCGGGGCTGACTGAGCTGTCGCCGGCCCACACCGTCGCCGTTTTGGTCTGATCGATAGCTCAGGCCAGCGGTCACGCATGCAATCTTACACATCTTCTAGAGCAATCCCCATGATGCACGCCATCGTCTCGGCGCAGTTTCCCACCTCGGACCTGCCCTTATGACCCGGCACGGCCGGCGCTCCCCCGCCCGGCGGCCGGGACAGCGGCCGGGACAGCGGCCGACGCGGCAACCCCGGGGGACCCCCCGGCGTGCCTTGCCGGCCCGGCTCCGTGTGTTCATACTTTGTTATGTTGGAGAGGTTCAAGAGCCCACAGGGAGGGGGAGCGATGGCCGATGAGCCGGTGGTCCGCTGTCGCGTCGTCCCGGCCCTGAGCGTCCGGCTCCGCCCCTCTTTCGCCGAGAGGCGGTTCGCCCCAGGGTGCCCGGTTGGCGGGCGCGCAACGACGATGGGAGTGAGGGCACATGCCTGACACCGTTCGCACCTGTATCGGCATCGACGTCGGTGGCACCTTCACCGACTGCGTGCTGACCGATGGGACGAGCACCTGGCGTGCCAAGGCCCCCACCACGTCCGGGGTGATCGGCCAAGGGGTGCTGGCTGCGGCCGAGCTGGCGGCCCATCGGAGCGGCACGACCCTCGACGAGCTCCTGCCGACCGTGAGCCGATTCGGCCTGGGCACCACGGCCGTGACCAACACGTTGGCCTCGCGCACCGGTCGGCTGGTCGGCCTGCTGGCCACGAGCGGGTTCGAAGAGATGATCCCGATCGCCCAGGGGACGAGGGTCGTCGACGAGGACGGATGGCTCTCGACACCGAACATCTTGGACCACCGGACCATCGCGGCCATCGAGGAGCGCATCGACCGCAACGGCGACATCGTCGTCCCCATCAACCTCGACCAGGTGAAGGCGGAGGTGCGGCGGCTCGTCGAGGACGAGGGCGTCGAGGCGATCGCCGTGTCGTTTGTCTGGTCCTTTGCCAATCGGACCCACGAAGACCAGGCGGTTGCGGCCGTGGCCGAGCTCTACCCGGACCTCCCGGTGGTCTCGGGCGCGGTGCTGCATCCGGCGATCCGTGAGTATGAGCGCACGACGTTCGCCGTCCTCAACGCCTATGTCTCGGGCGCGTTCTCCGGGATCGAAGAGCTCGAAGTCGAGCTCAAGCAGAGAGGGCTGCAGAGCCCGCTCCTCCTCGTGCACTCGGGAGGAGGATCGATCACGGTGGGTGAAGCCCGCCGGCGACCCCTCGGCCTGGCCATGTCGGGCCCGGCCGCCGGCGTGGCCGCCGCCGTGGCCATGAGCAATGTCACCAACGCCCCGCACATCATCACGGCGGACATGGGCGGCACGTCCTTCGATGTCTCGGTCATCGACGACGGCGAGCCGGCTCGACGCACGCGGGGCGAGATGATGGGTGTCTGGACCGCACTCTCGCTGGTGGACGTCGAATCGATCGGCGCCGGCGGTGGCTCCCTGGGCTGGGTCGACGCACGGGGAATGCTCCGGGTCGGACCTCGCTCAGCCGGTGCCGTCCCCGGTCCGGCATGCTACCAACGGGGCGGTGACCAGGCCACCGTGACCGACGCACTGGTCGTGCTCGGCTACATCGACCCGACGCGCTTTCTCGGAGGGGACTTCCCACTCGATCCGGACGCCGCACATGCGGCATGCGCCCGGCTCGGGAGCCAGCTGGACCTGGGGCCGGAGGAGACGGCCTGGGGCATCCGCGAGTTGGCGTTGACCGGAATGATCAAGGCCGTGCGGGGTAGGTTGGCCTCGCTCGGACTCGACCCCCGCCAGTACGCCATCTTGAGTTACGGCGGCGGCGGCTCGCTCTTCACGCCCGAGATCGCCCGTGCCATCGGTGCGCCGCGCGTGCTGATCCCCGAGCTCGCCTCGGTCCTCTCCGCCTTCGGCGCGGCAACCACCGATGTCCGCCGGGAACGCCTGCGTTCGGTCACTTCCCCGATGCCCGTCGATCCGGCACTCATGCAGCGCCTCATGGCCGAGCTCGACGCGGAGGTGCGCGCCGACATGACGGCCGACGGTGTGGCCGAAGGGGACCAGACCGTCGAGTTCGAGGCCGACCTGCGCTTCAGCAAGCAGATCTACGAATTGCAGATGCCCATCACCCCGGGACCCTTCACCGAAGCCTCCTCGGACGCACTGTTGGCGTCGTTCATGGACGAGTACGCCAAGCGCTACGGCAAGGGGTCGATCGTCCTTCGCACGCCGGTCGAATTGGTCGGCCTGCGCGCCGTCGGCATCGGCCGCACGATCCGCGCCAGCGTCTCGACCGCGGCACGCCCGGCGGTCGAGACCGGGACCCTCGCCAGCCCGGTCGGCACACGGAAGGTTCGCCTGGCGCGAGGAGCGGACGGCATCGTCGAGGTCGACGTCTACGACGGCGCCAGCCTCTCGCCCGGCCACGAGCTCAAGGGGGCGGCTCTCGTCGACTCCACGGACACCACCGTCTGGGTCCCCGAGGGCAGCAGCGCACGAATCGACGAGCACGGCACGTTCATAATGGACGTCGCACGATGAGGAACCTGACCATGGAGGTCGCACAATGACCACGACCGCAGACGCACCGACCACGGCCGCCCACGGCAGCGGGCGCCCGGCCCCGGACCCGATCGACTTGGAAGTCGTCCGCAGCCGGCTCGAGGCCATAGGGGAACAGGCCGCGCTGGCCGTGGACCACACCGCCATCTCGCCGACCATCACCGAGTCCAAGGACTTTTCGGTGACCATCATGGATCCCCAAGGGGACTTGATCGTCGGAGCGGGCATGGTCCTGTTCCATTTCGGAGCGGCCTCTTACTCGGTGAAGGCGACCATCGCGCGCTTCGGCGACACGGTCGCCCCGGGCGATGTCTTCTTCGCCAACGACCCGCATCACGGCGGGGGGCTGCACCCGCAGGACGTGATGATCCAGCAGCCGATCTTTCACGAGGGCGACCTGATCGGATGGGTCGGGCTGTCGGCCCACATGATGGACATGGGGGGCATGGTGGTCGGCTCCTTCGCACCCCAGGCCACCGAGTGTTACCAGGAGGGGATCCGTTGCCCCGCGGTTCGCCTGTTTCGCAAGGGTGAGGAGATGACCGACGTCTGGGACATCTTGATCAACAACATCCGCATGTCCGACATCGTCGAGATGGACCTCCGTGGACTCGTCGCCGGCTGCCACTCGGCGCAGGAGCAGGTGGTGGGGCTGGTCGACAGCATCGGTCGCGAACGCTTCGTCGAAAGCCTGCGCGCCATCCGTGAGCTGACCGAGGCCGAGATGCGCCGGCGGATACTCGCCCTGGAGGACGGGGTCTACAAGTCCACCTCGTGGACCGAGTACGGCGACGAATTCTACGAGATCCCCTGCACGTTGACGGTCGACGGCGACCGCATGATCTTGGACTTCGAAGGCGCGTCACCCCAGACGGACCACTACTTCAACTCGAAGCCCTACATCATCGCCGCCGAGTTCCTGGTGATGTTGGCCCATCGCATCGCCCGCGACCTGCCGTTCAACGAGGGGATCTTCGCCCCGGTGGAACTGCGGTGCCCAGAGGGGACGATCGTCAACGCCAACCCACCGGCACCCATCGCGGCGGCGCACATGCACGTAGGGCTGAACGCAGCCGACGTCGCCATGCAGGCATTCAACCTGGCCCTGGGCGCCTCGCCGGATTCACCGGCACGGCGCTACCTGGCGGGCGCCGGCTTCGAATCGGCGCTCGGCAACAACCTGTGGTCCTGGCAGCTGCCGGACGGCTCGACCGACGCCTTCCTCGCCTTCGATGGCAATTGGGTCGGGGGCTCCGCCGGCCGCGAGCGGGACGGGATGGACCTCGGGCGCAACCCCGTGGGCATCGACGCCGAAGGGTCCATCGCCGACATCGAGATCCTCGAGTCGTGGTACCCGCTTCTCTTCACCGAACGTCGGGCCCGTCCGGGCGCAGGAGGCGCCGGGGTGCATCGCGCCGGTGGCGGCACGCAGCTCAGCCTGCGCCCGCACGGTGTCGATCAGATCAACGGCACCATGTTCGGCATGCGGCGTTGGCTGCCCCTCCAGGGCATGGCCGGGGGATCACCGGGCGCATGCAACGAGTTCCTGGTGCACCGCAGCGACGGCACCGTCGATGAGCTCGATCCCAACAGCGCCGGCACGCCGTTGTTCGCCGGAGACTCGTTCCAGATGCGGCTGTCGTCCGGCGGTGGCTTCGGCGACGCGCTCGATCGCGACCCGGCGCAGGTGGCGGAGGACGTGGCGGCAGGTCGCTTCCCGGCCGACGACGCCGAGCGCATCTACGGGACGGTCCTCGAAGCCGACGGATCGGTGGATGCGGCAGCCACCGCGACTCGTCGTCACGACATGCGCCAGGAGCGCCTGACCCGGGCCAAGCCGGCCCAGCGCCCTCAGGGCGAGCGTCAGGCCCCGGCCGGCGAGGCCGAGGTTTTTCCGCTCTATCCAGGCGTGGTCCAGCAGGGAAACCTCGCCTACGCCGAGGACAGCGGCCAGGTGCTCGCCGAGGCGCCGCACCACTGGACGGACGGTTGCCCCGTCCTCGAGGAGCGCCGGTGGCCCGAAGGCGGGCCCGACGTGGTCTTCCGCACCTACCTCGACCCGCTGACCGGCCGGGCCCTCCACGTCGAGGTGGCGCTGGCGGACGGTCCGAGATCCTTCGCCGTCAATCCCCGCCGCTGGACCGACGTGGCGTGATGCGACAGCGCGCCACCATGATCGGGGGCTGACCTGTACGACCTGCTCGTCAAGGGCGGGACCGTCGTCGATGGCTCGGGGCGACCGGGGTTCACCGCAGACGTCGCCGTCACCGCCGGACGGATCGTGGCCATCGGCGCCTCGACCGGTGCCGCCCGTCACGTGGTCGACGCCACCGGCCTGGTCGTCTGCCCCGGATTCATCGACGTGCACACCCATTACGACGCACAGGTCTTCTGGGACCCCACCCTCTCCCCCTCGTCGCACCACGGCGTCACCACCGTCGTGGCCGGCAACTGCGGCATCTCGCTGGCTCCGGTCGACCCGTCGACGATCGACTTCCTCGTCGGCCTGCTCTCCCGCGTCGAGGCCATCCCGTTGGCCGCACTCGAAGCGGGGCTGGAATTCAGGTGGGAGACCTTTGCCCAGTACCTGAGCGCCGTGGCGCAGTGCGCGCCCGCCGTGAACATCGGTTTCCTCGCCGGCCACTCCGCACTCCGCCGCTCGATCATGGGAGCGGCCGCCTCCGAACGCGCCGCGACGGACGACGAGCTGGTTCGGATGCGCGCCGGACTGGCCGAGGCCCTCTCGGCCGGAGCCATGGGATTCTCGAGCGCCACCGCGGCGACCCACCGCGACGGCTCGGGTGTTCCCACGCCGCCCACCTTCGCCACCAACGAGGAGCTGATCACGCTGGCCGCGGCGTGCCGCGACTACCCCGGGACCAGCGTGGAGTTCATCCCTGCCTCGGCCGCCTATGGCTTCATTCCCGAGGAGTACGACCTCTTGACCAACATGGCCGCGGCGGCGGGCCGGCCGCTCAACTGGAACACGGTCCTTCTCGACTACCCGGCCATACCCGACATCCACGAACGCCAACTCGCCTCGGCCGATGTTGCGGCGGCGGCCGGGGCCGTGGTCGTCCCGATGATGATCCCGCACAACTTCCGGGTCCGGACCGATTTCTTGGAGAGCGACGTCGGCTTCCGCTCCCTGCCCGCGTTCGAGGGCCTGTTCGACCTCGCCCCCGCCGCCCGCATCCGGGCCCTGGCCGACCCGGCGATGCGCCGGCGCCTCCACGAGAGCCTGGAGCACGCGCCGATCGGGGCGACCGCCATGTTCTCCGCCAGCCTCCACGAGCACATCGTCAGCGACTCGGGTGTGCCGGCGCTGCAACCGGCCATAGGGCGGCCCGTGGCCGAGCTCGCCGCGGAACAGGGGCAATCGGTGCTCGATGTCATGCTCGACCTGGCGGTGGCCGGTGGGCTCGACGTCGGCTTCGTCCGTCACCTCGTCCCGACCGCCACGGCCGCACAACGATCCAAGCGGGCGACCGTCCTGCGCGACCCGAGGGTGGTGCTCGGGGCGTCCGACGGAGGTGCGCACCTGCGCGGCGTCATCAACGCGGAGTACAGCACGGCCTCCTTCGACGAGCTCGTACGCCGGGAGCACGTGTTCAGCATCGAGGAACTGGTGCACGAGTTCACGGACGTCCCGGCGCGCCTCTACGGCCTGGTCGATCGGGGGCGGATCCGCCAAGGCTTCCACGCCGACCTCACCGTGTTCGATCCGGACCGGATCGCCGCGTCACCGGTGCACCTGGCCCGGGACCTCCCCGGTGGCGCAGCCCGGCTCCTCAGCCGCGGCCTCGGCATCCAATCGGTGATCGTGGGCGGCGAGGAAATCGTCCACGAGGGGGAATTCACCGGGTGCAGGCCTGGTCGCGTCCTGCGCGCCGGGATCGACTCGGTGTCGGGCGGCCCGCCGCACCGTGTCGACCTGCCGTGACCCCCCCTGCCCCCGCTCGCCTTCACTCTTTCGCATCCACCCGACCAGCGTCGACACCGACATGATCCATAATCTGGACATGTATGCACTCTTGATGCCCTCCATCACCAGGGTCGCGCTCCCGGTCGATGCCGGCTCCATCACCAAGTAACGATCGGTGACCATCAACGACAGCGACCAGGCGTCGCGCAACGGGACCACGCCCGGAGGCGGCGTCGTGGGGCGCTCCCGAGAGCTCGAGCTCCTACGGGCCGCGGTCACCGCAGGCCGCGATGTCCTCCTCGAAGGCCCTCCTGGCACCAGCAAGACCACCATGTTGCGCGCCATCACCTCCGAATGGGGCATTCCCCTCCTGTTCGTCGAGGGGAACGCCGACCTCACGACGGGCAAGCTCGTCGGCCACCACGCGCCCGATCGCGTGCTGCGCGAGGGGTACCAGGCGGAGAATTTCATCGACGGTCCCCTGGTCGAGGCCATGCGGCTCGGCGGCTTCCTCTACATCGAAGAGCTCAACCGCAGCCCCCAGGACACGCTCAACACCCTCCTCTCCGCCATCGGCGACCGGCGGCTGACCATTCCCCGGATCGGCACCATCACCGCCCTGCCGACGTTCAGGCTGATCGCATCGATGAATCCCTTCGACAACGTGGGCACGATGCGCATCTCCATGAGCATCTACGACCGGCTCTGCCGGCTCGCCGTGGGCTACCAGGACGAGGCTCTCGAACGGGAGATCGTCGAGCGTCGGGCCAGCACCGTCCTCGATCCGCTCGGGCGTGACGACCGCCTGGTGCGAGATGCCGTCGCGTTGGTGCGGGCCACCCGGGTGCATCCCGACATCCGCCACGGGAGCAGCGTGCGGGGAGCCATCGACACCGTGCTGGTGGCCCGCGAGCTCGGCCGCACCAGGCATGTCGCCGTCGACCTCCCCGGCACGGTGCGCCGGCCGGGTGCGGGGTACACGACGCTCGTGCTCGACGCCATCACCGTGGCGCTCTCCGGACGGATGCAGCTCGACCCGGCGGCCGCGCTGACACCCGAAGAGGTGCTCCGCGACATATGGGAGACCTACTTCCTCAGCCTCGCCGCGGCAGCGGGCGGGGAGCATGAAGTGGCCGCCGACGGCCCGCTCCAGCGCACGGCGGCGGGCGACGGGAAGGTCCCCTTCCGGCGCAAACCCAAGACCCTCGACGAGGCGCCACAGCTCTTCGTCCCGTCACCCAACGGGGCGAACGGCGTCGCGCTCCGCAGCAGCGGCCTTCTCCCCCAGCCTCCGCCCCCGCGCGCCGACGAGCGCACGAGGCCCGGGCAGAGCGACGACGAGGGGGAGCTGCAACCGTTGGCCGAATCGTCGGCCGACACCGAGGTCGCCCGCCGGGCCCATGAGATCGCCTCCCGCCTGGCCCTGCTGCGGCGGCGCGACCAACGACCCCGCAGCGGCGGGCGCGGGGTACTCCAGCGTGCGCCATTCGACGGCGGCTCGGACGAGATCGATCTCGATGCCACCATGGACGCCCTCCTCGAGGGTCCCGACATCGCACCCGAAGACGTGATCGTGCGGACACGGCTCCTGCACCCCCGCGCCATCGCCCTCCTGGTGGACATCTCGGGCTCGATGCGAGGCGAGCGGGTGCGCACGGCGGCCGCCACCGTCGGGGCGCTGGCCGGGGAGATGGGGGACGATCACCTGGCCGTCATCGCCTTCTGGTCCGATGCCGCGTTGCTGCTCCCGCTCGGTGAGCCCGTCGAGCCGGCCACGCTCATGGAGACCCTGCTGCGGCTCCCGGCCCGGGGCCTCACCAACGTCGGTTTCCCGCTCGAGCTGGCCCGCAAGGAGCTCGCCGGTGCCCGCACGACGCACACGCGTACGGTGCTCCTGTCCGACTGCGTCCACAACGCCGGGGCCGACCCCGTCCCGCTGGCCGCCGGTCTGGAACGCCTGGACATCCTGCTCGACGTGAGCGGTGAGCACGACCGCCAGCTCGCCCGCGAGATGGCGCACGCCGGCCGGGGCCGCTTCTCCCCCGTCCGGACGCACCGCGACGTCGCCCCGGCACTGGATGCGATCTTCGACGAGTGAGCGCGTTCAGAAGTTGGGGCCGGTGTCGATCCCTGCCTTGAGGACCCGACCGGGCCGTTCTCCGGTGAGTGTGCCGGCCGAGGCGATCTCGGTCCGGTTGACGAAGACGTGCTCGATCCCCACGGGCTGGCTGAACAGGCGGCCCGCCCCACCGGGAAGGTCGTCCTGCCAGCTGACCCGCCCCGGGGCGATCACAGCGGGGTCGAAGAGGAGCACGTCGGCCCGAAAGCCGTCCTCGATGCGACCCATGTCCCTCATGCCGTAGAGAGTGGCCGGCACGTCGGTCAGTGAGCGAATGAGCGGGGGCAGCGGCATGGCCGCTCGCTCCCGGGCCATGGCCAAGAGGGCGACGGGGTAGTCGAACGTCGACAACATGTCGATGTGCGCGCCGGCATCGGAGGCGCCCATGATCACCCGCGGGTCCTGCCAGCTCTCCAGGCGCAACTTCCAACTGGCGGGATCATCGCCGATCGGCGCCCGATTGAACCCCGTGCGGATGTCGGCCGTAGCCAGGTCGCAGAGCACATCGAAGGGCTCTGCCCCGCGCTCGCGAGCCAGGTCACCAAGGAGGCGACCCTCCGTGGCCCGGGTGTCATCGGTGTACGTGTCGAGGACGCGGAGATTCTCGAACCTGGTCAACCCCAGTGTGGCCTTGTCGCCCTGCTCGGCCAGCTCTCGAAGCCGCTCACGTTCGACGGGGTCGTTCAACCGGCGCACGATCTCGTCGGGCGCCAGGGCCATCGTCTCCGACCAGCCCGGAATGGCGTCGAAGGCCGAGCTCAACAACGAGACCCGCGCCTGCATGGGCCCGGGGTAGCTCAGTGCCACCACGCGACCGCCGTGCGCCGCGGCGTGATCCGAGGCGGCCAGCTTCCCCGCGCACTCTTCGGCATCGAGGGTGAGGAGGACGTTCCAGTTGAGCGGAGAGCGAGCGGCCACTGACATCTTCGTCATCAGATCGACGTGCGCCTCACTGAACGGGTGCATGGTGGGGATGAATTCGACCTGCGTCCCTGGAAAGGCGGCCAACTCCTCGCACAGCCCGATCAGCTCCGCCGTGCCGGCATGGCGAGAGGGCACGGGGTCACCGTTGCCGTCGAAGTGGGCTCCGCCCCACGAGGAGGAAAATCCCATGGCCCCGGCTTCCAACGCATGGCGCAGGGACTGGCGCAAGCCGGCCATCGAGGCGGGTGTCAGGGTCTCGGTGCCACTCTCGACACCGAGCACGTTGCGACGCAGGGCCGAATGACCGACCATGGCACCAAAATTGAGGGCGGGCCCCACGCGCTCGACGGCGGACAGGTACTCGCCGAAGGTGCTCCAGTTCCACGGCACCCCTTCCTGCAACGCGCCGAGTGGAATCCCCTCCACCCGAGCCAGCAGTCGCATCATGTAGTCGGCATCGGACTCGTCCAACGGGGCGATGGAGAACCCGCAGTTGCCGGCTACCACCGTTGTCACACCATGAAGGGACGACGGCGTGAGAAAGGGATCCCAAAAGACCTGTGCGTCAAAGTGGGTATGGACGTCGACGAATCCGGGGCACAGCACCAATCCCGCTGCGTCGATGCGGCGACGGGCCAGCGCGCCGCGCTCGGCCTCGCCGAGGTGCAGTCGCCCCCCTTCGATCCCGACGGACATCACGACGGCATCGTTCCCCGTGCCGTCGACCACGGTGGCGCCCTCGATCAGGACATCACGCATTGCCCGCTCCCCCCGTTGGCAAGAAGTCCTCCATGTCGATGGGGCTGAAGAGGGACAATCCCCCGTCGGCCGCCAGCACCTGACCAGTGACCCATTCCAGGTCCGAGAGTGTGACCGCGGCATCGGCCACGTGCCGCGGGTCGCCGAACCCGCCGAGCGGGGTGCGGTGTGTCATGGCCTCCCGGTAACCGATGAGTGTCGTGTCGGTCTTCTGCGCCATGGGCGTGTCGGTCACCCCGGGTGCCACGACGTTCACCCGGATGCCGGCGTGCCCGAGTTCGGCCGCCGCCACCTTGGCCAGCGCGATGGCTCCGGCCTTGGCCGAGTTGTAGTGCGCCATCCGGCGGTCGACCAGGAATCCGCACACGGAGCTGGTGACGACCATCGACCCACCGGTGCCGGCGGCCAGCATGATCTTGGCCGTCTCCCGGAGGGTGAGGAATACCCCACGGAGGTCCACCGACTGGACGCGGTCCCATTCCTCGGCCGAGATGTCGACGATGGCCCCCGAGGCCCCTACCCCGGCGTTGAGGAAGGCCCGGTCCAGCCCGCCCAGGCGCTCGGCCGCCTCTGCCACCCCGGCGACGACGTTGGCCTCATCGGTGATGTCGCAGGCGATGAACGCGGCGTCCACGTCGCCATGTGGCTTTTGCACATCCAAGATCACCACGCGGGTGCCGGTGCGCGCGAGCCTCCCCACGATGGAACTGCCGATGCCCGACGACCCACCGGTGACGATGGCGTGCTTTCCCGCGTGCGGCATGCGCTCCCCTCTCTGGACCGGTGGGCCTCGGCCCTTCAGCGTTCGATGCCGAACTGCGCCAGGTCGTAACAGGCGATGGCATTGGCGCGCAGGAATTGGCGCGTCTCGTTGGCCGACAGCCCTGACTCGGCGATCATCTTCTCCGCCACCAGTCTGGATTCGGGAAAGGTCGAGTCGGCGTGCGGATAGTCGGTCTCGAACATGATCTGGCTCATCCCGACATGATCGCGGAGGGCGAGGCCCACCGAGTCGTCGAACACGCAGGCGAAGACCCGATCGGGGACGTACGAACTCGGGGGTTCGGGAATGAGGTCGTAGATGGTCGGGTCGTAATTCTTGCTCCGCCTCCAGGCGCTGTCCAGGCGCTCGAGGATGAACGGCATCCACCCGACCTGGCTCTCGCTCAGCGCGATCTTGAGGCTCGGGTACCGAGCCAGCGCGCCGCACAGCAGCCAGTCCACGAGCGCATGGACAGAGTTCTCCGATGTGAGGGCCACCATGGCGATCATCGGGGCACCCGGAGACGTCTGCGACTGCTTCGAGGATGAGCCGATGTGCATGTTGATGACGGTGTTCGTCTCGGCGCACGCGGCGAAGAAGGGCTCCCACTCGCCGGTGTGGATGCTCGGGAGACCGAGCTCCGACGGGCTCTCCGAGAACGCCACCGCATGCGAGCCCAGGTCGGCGCAACGGCGCACCTCGGCTGCGGCCAGTGCGGGATCCCACAGGGGAACGAGCGTCAAGGGGATCAAGCGGCCGGCACCCGCCCCGGCGCACCACTCCTCGATCATGAAGTCGTTGTAGGCCTTGACGCAGAGGTGTGCCAGCTCCATGTCCTGGCGCTCGAGGAACAGCTGGCCGCAAAATCGGGGCACCGTGGGGAAGCACAGGCTGGCCTCGGTGTGGTTGATGTCCATGTCGGCCAACCGGTGGCCCTGGTCGAAACAGCCTGGCAGCAGATCGTCGTACGTCAGAGCGGTCGTCGCCGGAAGCAGGGCGGTGGGGCCGACCGCGGCAAAGGCCGCGTGCATCGGCCATAACGTGTCCTCGTAGTACCAGACGTCACACCAGCGGGCCTCGGGCCCCCCTCCGGCGGCGAAGCCTGGCTGCCCGAGTGGGCTGTAGACCACCTGGCCCTTCTGGCGCTGCACGCGCGGGCCCTGCTCCTTGTACCTGGAGGGGAGGCGGTCCTGCCAGAGCCCATGGGGCTCGACGAGATGGTCGTCGACCGAGATGAATCTCGGTAGCTCAAAACCTTGCTCTTCCTCTTCCATCTGGATCTCCCGATCTACAATTTCCCGATCTACAATTTCCCGATCTACAATTTCACGGAGTAGTGCAACTCGACGGCCTGGCGCACGACGCCGGAGGCGTCGCCCGTCCACCCGGCCGCTTCCGCCCGCGCCAGCGCCGACTCACCCTTTTGATATGCGTCGTAGGCCTCGGCGGACTCGAATCCCAGCTCCCACACGTGGGTCCACTGCGAGGGGGGAAGCATCGGCGTCACGCCGTCGAACCATGCCACTCCGAACGTGTTCGGCTCGACCACCGAGAGGACCACGCCGTCTTCGGATCCGGCCAGGCTGCGCAAGGACTCGATGAACGACGTCTGTTCCTCGTCAGGGCCCTCGAGACCGAAGAGCACGACCTTGCGCGTGCCGTCGTGCATCAGATACACGGGACCGTCGCAGGCGTATCCGACGAGTGTGCCGTCTCCCAAGGGGCTGTTCCCGACGATGCGCTCGGGACAGTCGTTGAGAAGGTAACGGTCCAAGATGTTGGCGTGGAAGGGATGCACCATGTAGCGCTGGTAGGCCTCCGGTGACGCATACCCGTGTTCCCACACCATGTCGACGTCGACGTCGGACAGGTTCTTCCCCACCACCGAGTGGGTCATCTCCGGGATGAAATCCCCGCAACGCCGGAATGCCTCCTCGAGCTGGAGCACCTTTTCCGGCGCGGCACCCTCGGCCATCGTGTAGATCTCAAAGCGTCTCAGCACCCCTGGTACCCCCAAGCCCTTCGGCGAACGTTGCGGTCGGTCACGCGGTCAGTCGACACCCTTCACTGCAGCGGCGAGAACGACGCCGGGTAGAAGAACCGGCGCGTCCCCCCGCTGCGGAGCTGTGCGATCTTCTGGGAGTACTCGTAGTAACGGGGGTCGAGCACCATGTTCTTGCGGATGACGTTCCACTCGACGTGATCCTTGAACGACCAGATGGTCTTGACGCTGACCTCTTCCCCGAGCTCGCCCGACGTCTCCCAGCACGAGACGAACCCCGCACCGGCATCGGTCATCACCGGCACGGCTTCGGCCTCCACGAGTCGCAGGTACTCCTTGGCGTTTCCCGGATCCATCTGCACCGTATCGACGACGTACGCCATGTCCGACCTCCCCCCACTTCGCGGTGCGTTGTTTCTATAAGCATTGACAGGTTACGGCAGCGGGGCGCGGGTGGCAACGGTGGCGCGGGGCGCGGACCTCCGTCCTGCCCTAGGCGGGAGTCGGCACGACGGATGGCTCAATGTGCCACTGCAGCTCCAAATGTTGGCCGAAGGTGAGGATCCCCGAGGCCATCACATCGGTCCACACGAACCCCTGCGCCATCGTGTCGGTGATCGAACCGTCGTCACCGGGGAAGTACACGCCGGTCACCAGGAGACGACCCTCGAGGGGCTTGCCCGGACCGCTTGCCTCGCGCAGACGATCGATCGTGGCCTGGAAGCTGTCCCGGGACTCGTACTGGAACCCGAAATGGACCGAGCGCTGAGGATCGTCGCGGAAGTCGTTCTCCCAGTTGTCCGTCGCCTCGCGGAATTCCTGCGACGAGGCCAAGGTGGCCTGCAGCGTCTTCTCGAAGGCCTGCTGCATCTCGGTGAGCTCCGAGGCGTAGATGACGTTGCTCATGACGTCCATCACGTCGGGGTCTACATGGGCGATGATGTACGGGTACGGCTCGACCTTCGTGACGGCAAAGCCAAGAGCGACGAAGAGCTCCTTGACCAGCTCGCCATCTCCGGGTGCGTAAATGCATTCGCTGTGCGTGATCCGCTGCAACATCGGCTCCTCCTCGGACGCCTCACGGTCGGCGGGCACTCCCCCTCGACCTTCCACCCCTGGTTCTACCTCCTGCAATGCTTACAATGATCGATAAAGGTCATAGTAGCGACGGAGCACACCCCCCACAAGGGTGACGGAGTCGACGCTCAGGTGGCTTCCCTCAGCCCGAACCGCTTCCAGTGCAGTACCTCTTCGACGGGGCGCCGCGAGACGGGGCCGACCTCGCCGAGGGGCCAGCCGACCGGGATGGTGACGGTGATGGCCACGTCGTCGGGCAACTCCAGCAGTTGCGGTAGATCGGGACCGGCCAGCATGTGGGTGAACGTGAAGGCGGCCCCGAGCCCCAGGGACCGGGCCGCGGCCAGGAGGTTTGCCGCCGCCATGAAGACGCCACTGAATCCCACGCCGGCCTGCACGTACGCCTCGGGGTAGTCGATCACGTGGTGGCACACGAAGATCATCACCGGGGTCTCCCCGAAGTGACGGACGAGGTGCTTCGCCGACTCTTGCGAACGGCGCACGCTCGGATCATCGGTCGGGGGGAGCGATGCGGCGTGCATGTCGGCCGCAGCCGCCACCAACCGGCCGACCTCGGCCCGGGTGGCTGCATCCGTCACCACGACGAATTCCCAAGGCTGGTCGTTTTCCGGGCTGGCGGCCCGGGTGGCGGCCCAGATCAGCGCCTCGATGGTTTCGATCGGGACGGGATTCGGGGCGAACCGGCGGACCGCCCGCGAGGTCCCCAGCGCCCCGAACACGTCGTTGCGGGACAACATCGATGCGGCATCCTCGACCACTTGTTACCTCCTGTTGGGATGCATCGGGTCACCGGTTGACCGACCGTGAACGGGAATGTAAGCGACACGCCACGGCGACACAACCGGTGTGCCGGACGTCATCATGGACGACGGCGCCCGGTCATCGCTGGTGCACCATGGGCATACCGGGCAGAGAGCTCCTGCCCTTGAGGATGTAGGGCGTCTCCAGCGAGCCGATGTAGACATCGCGCATGTCGTCGCCGCCCCACGCGACGCTGGTGGGCCCGCTGAGGAGCGCCCCCGGGGGATCTTCTGCGATCGTCGCGACCTGGCGGTCCGGCGTCACCGCGACGATGCGATTCGCCCGAGCCAGCGTGACCCACAGATTCCCCGCCGCGTCGAACGCACAGCCGTCCGCCATCCCCCAACGACGCGTCACTGCCCGGTCGGCGATCAGCGCGGCGGCATGCTCGCCGTACTCGTCATCACGGCGCCCACCCAGGGGCGGGCTGAATTGTTCCTCAGGACCGAGCCGGGTGCCGCGCCGGGCGAAGCGGACGACGTCCGCCTTGAGCGTGCGCACGACGTAGAGGTATTCCTCGTCGCGGTCGAGGGCCATGCAATTCGGAAAGTTGACCTCATCGGCGACCACCTCGGGAAGAGAGTCGGGCCCGTCCATCCGGAAGATGTACCCGTCGGGCCTCCCGTGAGCGATGGTGTGTCGCAGATCCGGGTTCCGGGAGCACACCGACACCCAGAGGGCTCCCGAGGAGTCGACCAGGACGTAGTTGATCCATTGGAGCGGGCGGTCGCCGACCTTGTCCTGCGCCAGCACCCGAATGGCTCCGGTCAGAGGATCGAGGTCCTGCAGCGCACCCAGTCCGAAATTGGCAATAAGGAAATGGCCATCGCCGGTGAGCGCGATCCCGTTCGGCTCGCCGCCCGCATCCCCCAAGCGGTCCAACCCACCTGGCGCGAGCACGCGCGCCACCGCCGACGCCTTGTCGGAGGCGTACACCGCACCATCGCGCGCGACGAGCACCTGCTCGGGCCGCTCGATCCCGTGACCGATTGCTTCCAGGTCGTCGATGTGTATGGCCGGCACGTCACCCCCCGGCGCAAAATATCATCGCGGGCGCGGCGCAGACGACGCTGTCTGTTTTTTTGCAGCATCATGGGGCCTTGGGCTGCGAGGAGGGGACAATCGATGATCGACCTAGGTCTGGCGGGGAAGCGGGCAATCGTCTCGGGCGCGGGCTTCATCCCGGAGAGGGCGGGGCACGGACGGCAAAGCTCCCTGAAGCTCGCCGAGGCCGGGGCGACCGTGGCCTGCATCGACATCGACGAGGGCCGGGCCAAGGGCATCGTCGCCGAGATCGAATCCATAGGCGGCAAGGCGTTCCCGGTCGTGGCCGACATGACCGACAGAGACCAGGTTCAGCGCGCCGTGGACGAAGCAGCAGGTTTGCTCGGTGGTATCGACGTCTGCGTCGACATCATCGGCAAGGCGACGTGGAGCCTGGTCGAGGACGTCACTCCGGAAGAATGGCAGCAGGACCTCCAGCAGAACATCACACAGGTCTTCAACCTCTGGCAGATCGTCGGGCGGCACATGATCGAGCAGGGCACCGGAGGATCGCTCGTGGCGCTGGCGTCGGTCGACGGCTTCGTCGGTTCCCGCTACCACGCGGCCTACGGGGTGGCGAAGGCGGGGGTGATCTCACTCGCCAAGACCTTTGCCGAGGAACTCGGGCGTTACGGAATCAGGGCCAACGCGGTGGCCCCGGGCAACGTCGGCACCGGCAACGAGGACCAGCCTGAGGGCGAGTATGCCGTCGATCCGAAGAACCCACTGGCCGCGCCACGGGGAAGCGACATCGCCAACGCCGTGCTCTTTCTCTCATCCGCACTGGCGGCCCGCATCACCGGCCAAACCCTGGTCGTCGACGGTGGGGCGATCATCCGGTCGCTGTGGGGAATGACGCCGGAGGTCATCCCCCAATTCCGGAGCCTCTACTAGGGCCGGGTCACTCCGCCCGCGAATGCAGGCACGACCTCGCGGGCAAAGCGCTCGAGCTGGGCCACGTCCATTGACCCGAAGCGGAGCGTCACATGGTCGACTCCCACCTGGGCCAGCAGGCCGAAGTCATCGATGAGCTGCGCCGGGGTGCCGACGTAGCGCGGGCGGTTGTCGTCATCGACCATTTCGGCCGGTGCGTAGGAGAACTCGGTCCCGAGCGGCGCCCTCTCCCGCGGCGACGGCCAGTGGCCGGGGTCCCGGTCGAGCACCGAGGTCGCGCCGCAGCTGTAGGAGAACGTGAACTCCGCCGGCAAACCGGCTTCGGCCCGGGTATGAAGGATCAGCTCACGTCCGCGGGCGTACTGCTCCGCCGGCATCCACAGGGGGTGCCACCCGTCGCCGAGCAGGGCGGCCCGGCGCTGCGCCTTCACGGTGTTGCCCCCCACCCACAGCGGGACCTCGTCGCTCGGCATCAGGATGAAGCCCTCGGGAGGGTGCCGAATCACCCGCAGGAACTCCTCGGTCATGGCGGCCCGCTCCTCGTACGGCGCCACACCCAGGACCTCGAATTCGCCCCGCAGGTAGCCGATGCCGACTCCGAGGACGAACCGGCCCGGCTCGAGATGGGCCCACGTCCCCGCCATGGCCGCAACCTGGAGCGGGTGCCGGTACGGAGCGACCAGCACGTCGACGCCGAAACGCACGCGGCGGGTGCGGCCCATGCCCCACCCGCAGGCCGCCAGCGGCTCGAGAAAGGGCGGCTGCAGGAGGTAGTCCTTGCCGTATTCGGGAATCGCGATGTGATCAGGCAACCAAATCGAGTCGTAGCCGAGGTCCTCGCCCGCCTCGATCACGTCCACCATGGAGGCGCGATCGATCCACGGGCCGTACGCGGGGATGGCGAAGCCGAATTTCACCGAGAGCCCCGGTGGTGCGCCGATACCAAGGATGCCGTCATGACAAATTCCCCTCCCATGGCGTCGTTCAGTGACGCCCCGGGGATCCTACCGAGGCTCCACCGCCTGAGGACGCTCCCTCAGACGATGCGCGTCGTGTGATCGCCCCAGTAGCGATCGCGCAGCACGAGCTTGTACAACTTTCCGGTGGGGAGCCGCGGCAGCTCCACTTCGAAATCGACGGAACGCGGACACTTGAAATGGGCCAGGTGCTCCCGGCAGTAGGCGATGAGCTCACGCTCGAGTTCCACGGTCGGTTCGACCCCGGGCACCGGCTGCACCACCGCTTTGACGGCCTCACCCAGATCGTCGTCGGGCACTCCGATCACGGCGGCGTCCATGACCTTGGGGTGGGTGATCAAGAGGTTCTCCGTCTCCTGGGGGTAGATGTTCACGCCGCCGGAGATGATCATGTGGGTCTTGCGGTCGGTCAGGAAGAGATATCCCTTCTCGTCGAGATAGCCCACATCGCCCACCGTGCTGGTGTCGCCATCGGCGTTGCGGGAAGCGGCCGTCTTGGCTTCATCGTTGAAGTACTCGAAGCTGGTGGCGCCGCGAAACCAGACGGTCCCGGGCGTTCCTGTCGCGCATGGCGTGCCCTCGTCATCGAGGATGAGGACCTGGCCCAGTACGGCTCGGCCGACCGTGCCCTTGTGGGCCAACCAGTCCTCGGCGTCACAGAACGTGCAGCCGTTGCCTTCCGTCGCGGCGTAGTACTCCACGATGATGGGCCCGAACCAATCGATCATCTGCTCCTTGACGGCGATGGGGCACGGCGCCGCGGCGTGGATGATCCTCTCGAGCGAGGAGATGTCAGCCGCCCGCCGCACGGCGTCGGGCAACTTGAGCAACCGCGAGAACATGGTGGGAACGACCTGCGAGTGCGTCACACGGTAGCGACCCAGCACGTCGAGGAACTGGGCGGCGTCGAAATGCTCCATCACGACCGCCGTGGCGCCCAGGCGCAGGGTCAGGGCCACGCTGACCTGCGGAGCCGTGTGGTAGAGCGGCGCGGGCGACAGGTAGACCATGCCCTCACGGAATCCCCAGAGGGCGGCGATACCTTCCGCCGCCGGGAGACGGTCGCCCGGGTGGGCCCGGGCCAGCGGGCGAAGGATGCCCTTGGGCCGTCCCGTGGTGCCCGACGAGTACAGCATCGGCGCCCCGAGCTCTTCGTCGTCGATCGGATCGGTGGAATGTCGGTCGATCGCCTCCTGCCACTCCTCGAACGGTCCTCCCGGCGCGGCGCCCACCATCAGCCAGCGTTCGACGTTCGGGCACAGGTCGGGTAGCCGCTGCGCCACGTCGGCCTTGGAGGCCGACGTCATCACGACCCTGGCTTGCGAGTCGTTGATGACGTAGGCCACTTCTTCCGGCGAGAGATAGGAGTTGATGCAGGTGAAGAAGGCGCCCGTTCGCTCCGCGCCACCTTCACTGATCAACATGCGCGGCTCGTTGTCCATGAAGATCGCCATATGGTCGCGGCGACGCACCCCGGTCTCGCGCAAGAGGTGGGCCACCTGGTTCGCCCCGGCCTCGTAGGCGGCGTAGGTCACCACCTCGCCGCTCGTCGCCATGACGATGGCCGGCTTGTCGGGCTCGCGTGCGGCGTGCTCAGCGGCGTACATGGCGCAGCGCCCCTCTCATCGTGGGCCCAGGCTGTCGTAGAGCGCGCCGACGAGGACGGCGCCCATGAGGGGCATGGCCTGATTCTCCAAGTGGTTGCGCACGAACCCGCACCCGACGCGAGCAACGGGATCCGCGAATCCGATCTGCCCACCCGCCCCCATGTGCCCGAAGGCCTCATCGTTGGGACCGTGTTGGCGCGGCGCACCCGGCACGAGCCCGGGTGGCTCGCGCGTGTAGCCGACGGCCCACCGTGTCGGGACACCCATGACCGCGTCGCGTCCACACACCTGCTGCTCGCTGAAGCGTTCGACCGATGGGCGCGAGACGAGGTCCTCGCCCTGGGCCAAGCACGCATAGAGCCGAGCCAACCCACGTGCCGTGGCCGTGGCGCCGAGGGCACCGATCTCGGCGCGCTGCACCGCCGGCGTGTTCATGAACCTGGCGAATCGAGGTGCGCCGTGCTCGTCGGCGAACAGGTTCCCATCGGGCCCGGCGAGCACCGACCGCCCCGCCCATGAGGTGGGGTCAATGGTGGTGAGGTTGCTCCGTCGTGATGATGAGGTGGTCCATTCGATCACCTCTGCCACGGTGCGTTGCTCGTCGAGCGGCGTCCCGATCCGGCAATCGAGACCCAGGGGTTGCCCGATCTCTTCGCGGAAGAAGGCACCGAGACCCTTCCCCGAGACGCGGCGGACGAGCTCGCCGATCAGCCATCCGAACGTCACGCCGTGGTAGCCGTGCTTGGTGCCGGCGACCCAGGCGGACGGGGCGGATGCAATGGCGGCCGCGATGGCCGGAGGGTCGTCCCATCCCGTCCCGTCCCAGGACAGGATGCGTGCTGGCTCCGGCACCCCGATCGCCCCGGATTGATGGCTCAACAACTGCCGGACGAGGGTCCCCTCTTTCCCTGCCGCTCCGAACTCGGGCCAGTACGCCACCACGGGGGCGTCGAGGTCGAGCTGACCCCGGTCGTGCAGCACATGGGCGCACAGCGTGGTCAGTCCCTTCGTGGCCGACATGATCACGGCTCGTGTTTCCTCGGACCATCGCTGTCCCGGCGCGGCGTAGCCGGCCCAGATGTCGACCACCCGCTCACCGTCGACGAACGCGGCAAACGCGCCTCCCCCCGCACCGAGGTCCGCCGGGCGTTCGCGCCCGCCGATGTCCACCCGGGTGCCGTGCGCCAAGAGATCAGCAACCCGTTCAAAGCCTGGGGCAACGAACCCCTCCACGTCGTTCACAGCTTTCGGAGTTCCTCTTCGACGGCGGGCCACCACTCCTTGCGCCACCAGGCGACGTTGATGCGATCCGCCAGCCCGCCGTAGCGCCGGCGCACCTCGCCGGCCAACAATTCGGGCCGGGTGATGATCGTGAGGGTGTCGAGCATCTCATCGTCCACCAGACGGGCCATGTCGTCCCACGCCCCGCGCCTGGAGCAGTCGTAGAGCTCCGGCTGCAGATCGCCCCACCCGTGCACCTCGAGGACCGGGACGTAGGCCGGCGTCGACCCGTAGAAGGCCACCTGCTGGCGCAGGGCGGCGCGCGCCTTCGCCAGTTTCTCGTCCGTGTCAGCCACTGCGATGAACCCGGGGCAGGTGAGCTCGATGTCGGCCCGGGTGCGCCCCGCCCGCTCCAGGCCACGCTGCAACGCCGGCAGCGTCACCTCGCGCACGTAGCGAGCGCTGGAGAACCCATGTGTGATCACCCCGTCGGCGACTTCACCGGCGACTTCTGTCATCCGTTCCCCCACCGCCGCCAGAAAGACACGCGGTGCCCCCATGGCATGGGGCCGGGGCGCGAAGAGCGGTGTCATCAACGTATGCGTGTAGAACTCTCCTCGAAAGTCGAGTGGCGTGCCTTCGTTGAACGAAGACCAGATGGCCCGCAGCGCGAGGACGTACTCGCGCATGCGCGCCGCCGGCCTCGACCACGTCGAGCTGAACCGGCGCTCGATGTGCCCCCGCACCTGTGAGCCCAGGCCGACGATCAGGCGGCCCCGGGAATACTCCTGGAGTTGGTTCGTCGTGTACGCCAGGCTCATGGGATTGCGGGCGAACGCAATGGCGATCGATGTACCGAGCGAGACGTCCCGCGAGTGCTCGGCCGCCAGGGCCAACGTGAGAAACGGATCGTTCACCGTTTCAGATGCCCAGAGACAATCGAGCCCTGCCTCTTCCGCCGCGGCAACGCGCGCCGGAACAGAGGCGAGATGTGACCCGATCCCGGTGTCGATCTTCACGCACCCGCCGCCTTTCTCGATCGCACGGGAGAAGGCGCCGGGCCCTTGACGGCAGGCCGGTCCTCGGAGAGCTGCAACGGGATCCCGACCTGCACGTACGGCCCGGCGGCCGGGTGGCGCACCGTGATCAACAAGTCCCGGCTCTGTACCTCCTTGTCGTCGAGCACTGCATTGGGGTGGACGCTGACGGCGACCGGCACCCTCCGAGAATGCAGACGCGAGCAGGCGGCATCCACCGTCAATGACTCGATCGCCGAGGAGAGCGCGGGCACCGAGAGTTCGGTGAGCTCCAGCGCGTCGAGGAGTGCGCCCCGTTGAACGTCGGTGACGGCACACACCACGATCCACCCGTCGGCGGCTTCGTAGAGTCGGCACGCGGGCGTCGGACCCTTGAGATCCTCTCCCACGTCGTCATGACGCTCGCCATGGAGGGCGAGTTGGGCGATGTGTTCGGATTGAAAGACGGTCGCCGTCATCATGAGGGAGGCCTCAACCGTCGAGACAAGGGTTCCTCTCATGCGGACCAGCAGCGCGAGAACGATACCGGCCGCCAGGTGGAGCCCGGTTCCGTAGTCGTTGGCCGTGAAGTTGACCGGTTGGGGATGCCCCCCGCCCTGGGTCATCTCCATCCCGGTCGCCGCCTGGACGACGTAGTCGAAGGATGGCCGGGAGGCCATGGGGCCGTGCAGGCCGAACCCTTTGGCCCGGGCGTAGACCAGGGTGGGGTTGACGGCGCGCAGGCTCGCTTCGTCGAGCCCCAGGTGCTCCCACGTGCCCGCCACGGCGTTCTCGACAACCACATCTGCCGCCCCGACCAGGTCGAACAGGCGCCCTCGATCCTCGTCGCAGCGAACATCAAGGGTCAGGCCCCGCTTCGATCGATTGGCGTCCATGTAGATATTGGGGAGGACGGGCATGAGCTGGTACGCACCCTCGCCCCCGGGAGGTTCGACCTTGACGACGTCCGCACCGAGCTCCGCCAGGTAGCGCGCCGCCAGGGGGCCCGCCCAGAAGCTCGACATGTCGACCACCCGGTGGCCGGCCAACGCGCCGTTCACCCCACCATGTCGCGGGCGGACTCTTCCGGGCTTGCCGGTGCGGATCCGCAGCGGCGGACCGGCGAGGCCACCCGGGGAGAGCACGTCGTTGGCCTGCACCTGTGCGTGAGCCAACCACTCTTCGAGCGTGCTGCACTTTGCGACGGCGGCCGGCGCGAGCAGAAGAGCCGCCTCCCACTCATCGGCCGTCCGCCCGGCAAAGCGACGGCCCAGTTCCTCCCGCATCCCGTCACACCAGGCGCGGTCACTCAGCTTGGCCAGGGAGGCCGGATCCGAGAAGTCGAGTCCACCGTCATCCTCGAGCTCGATCAGACGGGCCAGCTCACGCCACCGCTCGGTGCCGCTGAGATTGACCTGCATGCCCCGGCCGTCGCGTGTCGCATACGTGTGCAGGATCGGCGAGCGGGTTTGCCGAAAGACCCGGGGGCGGTGTCCGGGTCGGTGAAAGACCGGGCCGGCGTTCAGGTAGAGGAGGGCTTCGAACAACGACGTCTCGACGTGTTGGCCGTAGCCGGTGGACTCCCGCTTCACCAGGGCGGCACCGATGCCGATGACGGCCAACAACGCCGCGGCCACGCTGGCCATCGGGAACGGCAACCAGATCGGCTCAGCCCCGGTGAAGATGCCCTGCTGCGCACCGGCCCGGGCGTGCACCAGCGGCTCCCAGCCCGGGTCGTCGCGCGAGGGCCCGGAACGTCCGTAGGCAGAAATTGAGCACGTCACGAGGCCCGGGTGCCGGGTGCGCAACGCGTCGGTCGAGATCCCGAGGCGTTCCATCGCCCCCGGACGGAGATTCTCGACCACGACATCGGCGCCATCGATGACGTCGAGCGCCTCGGCGCGGCCCTCGGTCGAGGCGAGGTCGAGCTCAACGGATCTCTTGCCACGGTTCCACGCGGCAAAGCGTGCCGGCTCCCGACGGTAGGGATCGCCGCCCGGCCGCTCGATCTTGAGCACATCCGCACCCTGATCGGCGAAGAGCGTGGCGGCATAGGGTGCCGCGACGTACTGACCGATCTCGATGACCCGCAAGCCGTCAAGGGGTGCCTCAGGAGCCATGGCGTCTCGCGTCTGACGCGACCGGGGCGATGATGTCCCCCTCCTCCTCGCGCGGCAGGCCGAGCACCTGTTCCGCGATGACGTTCCGCACGATCTCGTTGGTCCCGCCACCGATCGATGCCGACTGCGCGCTCAGCAGCTGGGCACACCAGCGTCCTCCCTGGATGTCGGACGAATCCCATGCCGCCGCACCCATGCCCGCGAGGCCCACCGCGACGTCCGCCGTGTCCTGGACGAGGCGCGCCATGGCCAGCTTGAGCAGGGAGGCCTCGCCCCCCATGCTCGTGCCGCTCCGGCGCTTGGCCGCCTCGAACTCGGCCAGGTACCGCAGGACCATTTGACGAATACGCAGGTCGGCGAGCTGTTGCCGCACCCCGGGGTGCGCAGTGAGATGGCGCGCCTGCGCCAATGCGACGAGGGCGTTGAATCCACCTTTCCCGCCGCCGCCCGATCCCATGCCACTGAGCGCCTGCCGTTCGAAGGCGAGCATGGTGCGCGCCACCCGCCATCCGCCATTGGTGTCGCCCACCGCGTTCTCGACGGGAACGCGTACCCCGTCCAAGAAGACCTCGTTGAAGTGTGCGTCTCCGGTCATCTGTCGAAGCGGGCGCACCGAGATCCCGGCTGTCCTCATGTCGACGATGAGCATCGTGATGCCCTGACGCTTGGGTCGGTCAGGGTCGGTGCGCGCCAGACAGGCGGCGAAATCGCTGTGCTGTGCGCCGGACGTCCACACCTTCTGTCCGTCGAGGACCCACGTGTCGCCGTCGCGCACGGCACGGGTCTGCACGCCGGCGAGGTCAGAGCCGGCCCCGGGCTCACTGAAGAGCTCGCACCAGACGTGCTCGCCGCGCAGGAGTGGTGGGATGAATGCGTGCTTCTGTTCCTCGCTGCCATGAGCGAGGATCGTCGGTCCGCACATGCCCAGACCGATCTCGAGGGAGCGGGGTGGAAGCTGGAACCCACGTGCTGCGGTGTCGAAAATCCGTTGGAAGAAACCGGGAAGTCCTCGACCGCCATACTGAATGGGCCACGTGATACCGGCAAACCCGGCCTCGGCGAGGCATGCTTGATATGCCCTGGCCCGCGTCACCCCATTGGAGGTCGAGTCCGTCCGGACCCCCTTCTTGGGCAACGTCGCCTCGAGAAAAGCAAGGGCATCGGCGCGAAATTGGTCCTCCTCCACGTCGCCGGGTGCCATCTGTCAGCTCCCGCCGATCGAAGATGTCACGCCGACTCCATGACGTCAGGTGGAGACTCGCCGAGCGCCAACAACCCGCCGAGCGCCATGTCCTTCATCACCCGGGCCAGACGCTCGGGTTCGATGCTGGTGTGCCACGACGACACCGAGCGCAGCAACCCGTCGATCATCATGACGGCAGCTCGAGCCTCCTCGTCGGTGAGAGCGGGTCGAACCTCGCAGAGCAGGTTGACCCATTCGGCCATCGTCACCCGGTCGATGCGCGCCACCCGCCGTCGATCAGCGTCGTCGAGCAGGCGGAACTCCTGCTGGTACACCGCACGCAGGTTGCCGTTCGCCAGTTGCAACGTCACGGCGGCGTCGATCAGGCATTCGAGGGTCACGAGGGGTGGCGTGTCCTGGATGAGGACGTCGTCGACGGTCTCACGCCACGTGATGGCCGCCTCTTCGACCAACACCGAGAGGAGCTCGTGCTTGTTCTTGAAGTAGCGATAGATGGCGGGACCGCTGACCCCCGCCACCGCTCCGATGTCGTCGAGGCTGGTGGCCCGAAAGCCGCGCTCGCGGAAGAGGTCGGCGGCCGCGGCCATGATTTCAGCCCTTCGCCGCACGCCTTTCTTGGTCTTGGCGGGGCCGACGGCGAGCTCGTCGATCGGGACCGTCTCGATGTCGACCACCCTCGCCTCCCCCTGCGCGTCGCCGGTGCCCGGCATCCTTCCTCGCCGACGGCACCCCGCTCTGTCTCCGCCGAAAAGTTATCACTGAGTAACGATTATGGAAACAATCCCGTTGACGCCCCGATGAGATACGCCTATTATTTTAATCTGAACTAACAAATCTACAAGGGGGCATGCGTGGAATTCGGCATATTCATGGAGCTGTCGGTCCCCCGCCCGTGGACACCCGAATCCGAGAGGCAGGTCTATGCCAACGCCCTCGAGCAGGTGCGATTGGCCGACGAATTGGGCTTCGACTACGTGTGGGCGGTCGAGCACCACTTCTTGGAGGAGTACTCACACTGCTCCGCGCCGGACCTCTTTCTCACCGCCTGCGCCATGCAGACCTCGCGCATCCGGATCGGGCACGGAGTCGTGCCCTGCGTTCCCCAATACCAGAGCCCCATCCGCGTGGCCGAGCGTGCCGCGGTCCTCGACATCCTCTCGGGTGGTCGACTCGAGTTGGGCACGGGACGGTCCGCCACCTGGACCGAGCTGGGGGGATTCCGGGCCGATCCTGACGAGACGAAGAAGACGTGGGACGAATACGTCCGGGTGATACCCAAGATGTGGATGCAGGAACGGTTCAGTTGGGAAGGGCGGGCCTTCTCCATGCCCGAGCGGGCCGTGCTGCCCAAGCCGATCCAGAAACCTCACCCCCCGATGTGGGTGGCAGTGACCTCCCCCGGCACGGAGATCGACGCCGCCGATCGCGGCCTGGGCTGCCTAGGTCTGCAGCCGGGCGGGTTCTCGGAGTCCGAAAAGAAGGTGAACTCCTACCGTTCACGCATCGAGAACTGCGATCCGGTGGGCGCGTTCGTGAACAACAAGGTGCACACCGTCAATTTCCTCTCTTGCGCCGAGGATGGCGACCACGCGCGCCGTTGCGGCCTCAAGGTGGCGAGCATGTTCAGCTACATGGCATCTCAGCTGCTGTCCGCCAAGGAAGTGCTGCCGACGCACTCTTATCCCTCGGCCGGCCTGTTGCCGGCGCTGCGGCGGGAATCGGGCAGCCCGGGCGACGCGGCCAAGTCATTCAAGGGAGTGACGATGGGAACTCCCGATGACGTCGCATCTGCCATCCGTCAATGGGAAGCCGTCGGGTTCGACGGTATCAACTTCATCCACCAGTTCATGGAGGTGGTCCCGCAGCAGTACGTGCTCGACAGCATGCGCTTGTTCGCGGAGGAAGTCATGCCGCAGTTCAAGGTCGCCCCGAAGAACCAGCCACTCGTCGCGGGGGTGCGCTGATGCCACTGGCCGGATCGCTCGACATCCGCTCTCTTCTCCAAGACGCTCCCACCATGACGTTGAGCGACCGGGAACTGCATCTCGACGACGTCGACATTTTGCAGGTCCTCTACGAGATCGGGTTCACCGACCTCGAGTCGCTCATCCCGCCCGCGCTGAATCCGACCATCCCGCCCGTCGTCACCTTCCTGGCCTACCGGGCGCGTGAAAGCGTGTTCGGGCCATTCTCCCTGGTCCAGCTGCGCGTGAGCGCCCGGGCGGGCGTCCGGCCGCGAGCCTTCTTGGTCTCCGCCTTCTGTGACAATCCAGCTCTGGCCGAGGTGCTTTCGACGTCGTGGGGCTACCGGATCCACCCGGGCGCCATGCAACTCCGGCGATTCCACGACCGCGTCGAGTGCAGCGTGGTCGTGGACCGGCGCCCGATCCTCGAGGTCGCGCTGGTCGACCCCCAGCCGATCACGGGGCACGATGTCCAGTACCCGCCAGGGATGCACTTGGCGCGCGTCGAGGATGCACACGGCGCCCGGCCGCGTCTGGTCCAGGTCGACACGGAGTACGAGTTCCGCCGGGCTGACCGCGGTCGCCCGGAATTGCGGACATTCGACCCTGCGGCATGGGGGAACGGACGACTCGTGCCCACTGAGCCCATCTCCGCCAGCTTTGCGGCCTGCACCGTCGACATCGCGGCCGTGCGCTACGTGTGCAATCCCGACATCCCGGCGTCAGAGGGGACGGAGAAGGTCGGCTCCTCGTCGTAGTCCCGGGCGGGAATTGTCCGCTCAGAGGTTCCGGCCCGTCTCGACCCAGTATTCGTCGCGCAACGTACGTTTGGAGAGCTTCCCCCCGTCGGTCCGCGGAAGGTGCTCCCTGAAGTCAACCGACCGCGGGCGCTTGTACGAGGCCAGGCGCGCCGCGCACCAGGCCGACAACTCTTCGGCCAGTTCGGGAGTGGGGCGCACGCCGCCGTTGAGCTCGACCACTGCCTTGACCTGCTCGCCCCACTCCGGGTCGGGCACCCCGATGACCGCCACGTCCGCCACGTGGGGGTGCGCCGTCAGCACGCCTTCGATCTCGGCCGGATAGATGTTGACTCCTCCACTGATGATGAGGTCCTTGGCCCGGTCACAGACGAAGAGGTACCCGTCGTCGTCGAGGTAGCCCATATCGCCGATGGTGAAGGCGCTGCCGCGGTGCACCGAACGGGTCAGGTCGGGCTCCCCCTTGTATTCGAAGCCTGATCCCTTCGAGTCGAGATAGATGTGACCGACCGCGCCCGCCGGCAGTTCCGTCCCGTCGTCGTCAAGTATGCGCAGGGTGACGCCACGAATGGCGCGACCGACCGTTCCGGGCTTCTCCAGCCATCGATGCGGTTTGGCAATGGTCGCGGCGCCCTCGATACCTCCATAGGTCTCCCATATGACGGGGCCCCACCACTCCAGCATGCGCTTCTTGATCTCGAACGGGCACGGCGCCGCGGAATGCACCACGGTTTCCAGGCTCGAATGGTCGTAACGATCCCGGATTTGGGGAGGTAGTCGCAACATGCGGACGAATTGCGTCGGCACCATGTACGCCGTGGACACTCGATGTTCCTCGATCAGCGCCAGGGCTCGCTCGGCGTCGAACCGCTCCATGATGACCAGGCCCTGGCCGACATTGATCGCTCCTTGGTAGAAGCCTTGACAGCCACCATGGTGCATCCCGGCCGACACAAGATGCGCGCCCACGAGCGGGCGGAAGCGGAACGCCTGGCCGAATCTCTTCAGCGAATCGGCGGCGTCCCAAGGATCGACGTCGGGAAGTCGACGATGGACCGCCTTGGGCCGGCCCGTCGTGCCGGACGAGTAGGAGATGACACCGCCGAGGGACCGGTCCGGCGGTGGGGTCGACTCTTGCCCTTCGGTGATTGCCTCCTGCTGGACGAACCCGTCGGCGGGGCCCCCGACGACGACCCGGTGGTCGACGGGCAGGGTCGAGACCATCGCCCCGAGGTGCTCGCTGTGGTCACGGTGCACCACGACCATCCGGGCATCGGCATGGGCGATGATGTCGCCGAGCTCCGGGCCGGTGAGCGCCGTGTTCAACGTGATGTAGCGCAGCCCGCTCTCCTGGGTCGCCAACTGCCACATGACGGTGTCGAGACCGTTGGGCAAGACCAGCACGATCACATCGCCCCGTTGCAGGCCGCTATGACGCAGGCCGCGGACCAACTGATGGGCCCGCCCCGCTAGTTCGCCGAAGGTGAGGCGAACGCCGCCCGGCGAGTCGAAAATGGCGACCTGGTCGGGGTGATCCTGGGCGATCCACCAAACGCCGAGTCGCTGCTGCCAGGGATTGTCATCGCCCTCCACGGAGATGAGTATACCCAATAGGGTCTCTCGCCGTCACCGGAGATACTTGGCCAAGACCTCCAAATGGCGCCGCAGGCGATGGCGGGCCAGTTCGCCGTCGCCTTCGATGATGGCGGCGGCAATGCCCTGGTGCGTGCGAGGAACCTCGTCGGCCACCTTGCGGCGGACGGCGTCGGACAACCGGTCGATCTGGTGCAGGCGGGTAAGGCGGATGAGCACCAACGCGACGAGTTCGAGGGCCCGGTTGCCGCTCAGTGCGGCGATGACGCCGTGAAGGTCGTTGGCCGCATCGGCGAATTCGATGTCCGTCGGGTGCTTCTCCCGCTCGAGGGCCTGCGACAACCGCTCCGCGCCTTCCGCATCGATCCGCCGTGCCGCGAGTTCGATGAGGACGAGTTCAAGGCGCATCCGGAGGTCGGCCAAATCTGCCACCTGCATACCTCGGCGAGCGAGAAACACCGCCACCACATCGGTGACCGCATCGGCGCTCGGCGCCGTCACGAACATGCCGCCACCCGGGCCGCGTCGCATGGCCGCTATCCGATGATGCTCGAGCAGGCGGACCGCTTCGCGAAACACTGCCCGGCTCACGCCGTGACGATCGATCAGCTCACCCTCCGAACCCAGCAGGTATCCGACCGGCAGGTCGTCCACGATGACGTTCCGGATGATGGCGCGGGCGACATCTTCGGCCCGCTTGTTGGTCGACGCCCCACCGAGGCTGACCGTGTCGGGCAGTAATTGATGCGACCAGCGGCGACTCCGGAGAAAGTCGGCCTCGGCCTGGAGATGCTTGCGCATCCGGTGCCGGGCCAATCCCCCATCACCGGCCGTGACCGCCGCCGCGATGCGTGCGTGCGCATGTTGGGAGGCCGACAAGGTCGTCGGGGCGAAGGCGGAGCGATCGCGAAAGTACAGCAAGGGGACCCGGTTGAGGATGTCGACGAACAACTCGAGAGCCGGGTTGCCCGTGATGGAGGCCAACATGGCGTGCAGGGCGCGGTGATCTTTGACCTCGCCGCTGGCCTCGTCCTCCACCAGGGCGCGGAGCTTCGTCACGCCCGCCTCATCGAGACGAAGCGTGGCCAGCTCTGTCACGATCTCCTCCAGGACGAGGCGCGCCTCGAAGACCTCGTCCAGCGTGGCACCTACCCGGTGCAGGTAGAGCACGGCGGCATCGATGATGGCGTCCACCGTCGGCTCCGTCACGACCAGACCACCGCCGGGCCCCCTGCGCATGCGCGCCACCTGCTGATTCTCGACCAACCGGACCGCTTCACGGAACACGGCGCGGCTCACGCCGTAGCGCTCTATGAGTTCGGACTCCGAACCCAGGACAGCACCGACCGGCCATCCACGTTCGATGACATCGGTGACGATGTGCCGCGACACCGTCGTGGCCAATTTGGACCCGGCCCCCTCCGACGGGCGCGGGGAGGCGGCAGATTTGCCGCGCGACCCCAACCTCGAAGGTGCTGTCATCAGTTCAGGGTACCCGAGCGTTCTCCCCGGTGTTCGCCTGTTCGGGATACTCTATTGTTCGCACGCATGGACCTTGAAGCGATCGAGTTCGAGCTGGCCGACGACCACGTTGCCACCATCACGCTCAACCGTCCGGACGCGTTGAACTCGTGGAACGATCAGATGGCGGCCGAAGTCTCGTGGGCCTGGGAGACCATCCGGGAAGATGACGCGGTCCATGCCGTCGTCGTGCAAGCCAACGGGGACCGCGCCTTCTGTACGGGTGCCGATGTCAGGGGGGGCACGTCGTGGTTCTTCCGGGCAAATGTGTGGAACACCTTCGATCCCGGGGTGACCCTTTCGCCGAAGTCGCATCACCGGTGCTGGAAGCCGGTGGTGACTGCGGTGCACGGGATAACGGCGGGTGGCGCCCAGTACTTCCTGAACGAGGCCGACATCATCATCGCCGCCGACGATGCCGAGTTCTTCGACCCGCACGCCTCGGCAGGAATCGTCTCGTCCCTCGAGCCCATCGGGATGCTGTATCGCGGCATGCCCCTCGGAGATGTCCTTCGTTGGGCCCTCATGGGGAGCGAGGAGAGGATCACGGCGGCCACGGCCCTGCGCCTCGGCCTGGTCACCGAAGTCGTGCCCCGGAGCGAACTTCGGGCCCGCGCCCGCCAGATCGCCGCGTCGATCGCGGCACGGAATCCCCGGGCGATACAGGGGACGGTGCGCGCGATATGGGAGTCGCTCGACATGACACGCGCGGCCGCACTGCAAAACGGCATGGCCTACACCCACATCGGTAACACCCCCCGGTCAACGCCACCCCGACCGAAGGACCCCCCCACCTACCGGTGACCGCACCCGCACAGTAGAGTGTCCTCAAATAGTGTGGTGCGCCGACAACCCGAGGGGGCTGCATGACCACGGAGAGTGTGTGCAAGCGGGCCGAGTCGTGACGATCCTCAACGAGCCGGGACCCGGCGTGGTCACCGATCTGGCGGACGACGTCATGTTCACGAACCCGTTCCCCACGTATGCCAATCTGCGCGAGCGCGCTCGCGTGGCGCCCGCACGCTCAACGCAGCTCCTCGGCGGGGAGGGCTACATGCTGACGCGCTATGACGACGTGATGCTGCTCCACGGCGATCTTCGTTTCTCGAGCGACACCATGGGGCGGAACGACTCGTGGTTGCTCCGCCATCTCCCTCGGATGTTCCGTCTCCTGGCCGACAGCATGGTCTACAAGGACGATCCGGATCATGCCCGGCTGCGGCGGCTGGTCAACAAGGCGTTCACCCCTCGCATGGTGCAGGAGATGTCAGCGGACATCGAGCGGATCGTCGATGAATTGTTGACGGGACTCGCCGGGCGCGACACCGTGGACCTGGTGGACGACTTTGCGGTGCCGCTCCCGCTCTCGGTCATCTCACGCATGCTCGGGGTCTCGGCGGCCGACCGTGACCAGTTCCATACCCTGACGGCGCGCTTCGTGGCCGGAGTGGGCGGAGGGAGTCCAACCTCGTTCATCAAGGTCGTCCCCACCGCACGCAAGCTGCTCAAGATGATCGAGCAGATGGCCGACGAACGACGCCGGGTGCCCGACCAAGGAATGATCTCAGCCCTGGTGGCCGCCAGCGACGATGGCGACAAGTTGAGCCCGGACGAAGTCGCAGCCATGATCTTCCTGCTCATGTTGGCGGGTCACGACACGACCGCCAATCTCATCGGCAGTGCGACGTTGGCCTTGCTCGAGCACCCCGACCAAGCAGCCAGGCTGAGAGACGACGGCTCCATCGCTCCGTCGGCGGTGGAAGAGCTCCTGCGGTTCACCACCCCGGTGCCCTGCGGCGCGGCCAGGATCACGCTCGACGATGTCGACGTCGACGGCACGACCATCCCCAGGGGCAGCAAGGTCCTCGGCATGATCATCTCCGCCAACCGCGACGAACGCATCTTCGACCACCCCGACGAGCTCGACCTCGGCCGTGATCCGAACCGTCATCTCACGTTCGCCTTCGGAAAGCACTTCTGCCTTGGCAATCAGCTCGCTCGCATGGAGGGCCAGATCGCCATCCGGTCGCTGGTACAGCGCTTCCCGAACATGGCCTTGGCCGTCCCCCGGGACCAGCTTCGCTACAAGCCCATCCAGTCGCTCCGCGGACTGCGGAGCCTGCCCCTGCGCCTGCATTGAGCGTGCACGCCCGACGGGTCACGGTCGGGCGGCGCGCTTGGCGGCCGCTTCCTCCATCCAACGCGTGAAAGCTTTGCGGTGGTCATCCGTCCGGGCGGACATCGCCATACGCTCACCCTCGAGCGGGAGCGCCGCGGCCAGGGAGAGCTGTTGGGCCTCTCGTACGTTCTCCTTGAAGTACTGATAGGCGACGCGTGGTCCGTCGGCGATCTTGATCGCCCACGCCAGCGCCGCCGCGCGCAGCTCCTCATCAGGCACGACGCGATTGAACAGTCCGAGTGATTGCGCTCGCACGGCATCGATGACCGTGTTCTCGATCAAGAATTCCAGGGCGAGGGTAGGACCGACCATCCGGGACAGCAACCAGGGCCCTCCAAAGTCGCCGCTGAACCCGAGCCGGCCCCATCCACCGATGAGCGTGGCCGAGCTCGCCGCGATGCGGAAATCGGCGGCGAGGGCGAGGCTCATGCCGGCGCCGACCGCGGCTCCCGGCAACGCGGCCAATGTGATCTTGGGGCATTCGTAGAGCATCGGGATCATGCGTGCGTCGTCAGCCAGCATCTGGCCCTGTTCCTTCATCGTCTTCTTCTGAGGGGGCGCGTCGCCGGTGGCGGGTCGCCGGAACGTTCCCCCTCCGACATCGCCGCCCGAGCAGAACGACGCCCCGGCGCCGGTGACCATGATGCAGCCGACGTCCGGATCGTCGACGAAGCGCTCGATCAACCGGGGTACCGCTTCATTCAACTCGTAGTGCAGCGCGTTCCGACGCTCCGGACGATTGAGGGTGATGATGCCCACACCGTCGGTGACCTCGGCCAGGACGGTCTCGGTTCCGGTGTCGATCTGCATGTGTCGCTCCTTGGGGATCCACGAAGTCGCCCGACCGGGACGGGCCGGGCCGATTTCTGGGACTCGAGGGGCCGAGGTCCGATTGCCCGGTCGTCCTATTAAGGATACTCTATGTTGGATCGACGAGAGACTCTCGAACCACGAGTGGGGGCCATGGCGACGTCAACGGAATTCGAGAAGGCGACCGACTTCAAGCTCAAGGAATCCGACATCGAGCGCGCCAAAGCGCTCGTCGGGCACTATTCGGCCTCGAAGACCCGCGAGCACCTGACCCTGGGCAACCACGACACCTTCCGCAATTTTGCCCGCAGCTACGGGGACGACAACCCGCTCTTCTGCTCGGAGGACTATGGCGCGTCGACCCGGTGGGGCAGTCAGATTGCGCCCCCCATGGTGGGCATCGGCCTGAACGCCCCGCTCCGGGCGGATCCCCCGACGGAACATTTGAAGCGTCCGTCGTTCCGCGGGATCCATGTGTTCGTCTCGGGGAGCACTTGGGATTGGTACCGACCGGTGCTCCCCGGCGACCGGCTGTACAGCTTCGGCGGCACCGAATCGGTCGAGATCAAGGATTCAGAATTCGCCGAGAAATCCGTCCTGATCACGTTCCTCAACACCAAGATGAACCAGCGGGGCGAAGTCGTGGCGTCGATGCGGATGCTGGCCATCCACACCGAACGCAAGACGGCACGGGAAAAGGGCAAGTACAGCGCGATCGAACCCGCCACCTACACCGACGACGACATGGCGCGGCTCAATGCGATCTACGCGGCGGAGGAGGTGCGGGGGGGCGAACCCCGCTGGTGGGAGGACGTCGGGGTCGGTGACGCCGTCGGGCCGATGGCCAAAGGCCCTCTGACGACCACCGACATGATCGTGTTTCACAGTGGCGGCTATGGCTTCACGCCCTATACCCCCTGTGCCAACCGCCTGGCCTACGAGAATCGCCAGCGCATCGCCCCGTTCTACGTCAAGAACGAGCACGGGGTCCCCGACGTGGCGCAGCGGGTCCACTGGGATTCCGCCTGGGCCCAGGCCATCGGCAATCCCATGGCCTACGACTACGGCGTGATGCGTGACTGCTGGCTCACGCACCTGGTCACCGACTGGATGGGAGACGACGGATGGCTGATGCGCCAGCACAGCGAGATCCGGAAGTTCAACTACACCGGTGACAGCCACATTCTCACGGGTGAGGTGACGGCCAAGCGGGTGGAAGATGGGCGCCACCTCGTCGACATCGAGATGCGAGGCACCAACCAGCGCGGTGACGTGACGTGCCCGGGTTCGGCGACCGTCGCGCTGCCCAGCCGCGACGGTGGGCGCGCGTTCCCGCTCCCCGAGCCCCCGGCCGATCTCAGCGCCGTGGCCCAGTCCCTGACCATGCGCCATGTCGAGTTGACGGCCCAACGCGGCGCCTCGCGGTAAAGCGGCAGGTGGGTCAGGTGCGAGACTTGTTCGCCTCCCAGGCCTGTCGACTGAAATAACTCTGGTCCTCTCCCCAACCCGTCAGATCGTCCCAGTTCCAACGGAACAACGTGTCACCTCCGTGGCCGCGCCAATGGCGACTTACCGCCTCCCCGTGCACCGTGAGGTCACGCCCGAGGTCATCGACCGCCTCGAGTTCCATGTGGGTGGGCCAGCCGGTCGTGGGATCGAACCGCAGGTGGCGCTCTCCGGCCAGCACGTGGCCATAGCGACCATCTCGCAGCAGGAATCCGCATGACACTCGATCCCCCTCCATGCCGGGCGTCGAGTACACCAGCCATGCATCGGACGGTCCGGCCGCACCGAAGCAATAGCCGATTCCACCAAAACGGGTAAGGGGCGCCGATCCATCACCGCGCTTCTTCGGAGGACCCGCCGGCCGGGGACCCCACGAACGGTCACGGGTCGAGAAGCAGTCGACGGCAATCTTCTCGCCGCGGAGCACCACGACCCCGGTGAGATGACCAGGTTGGTCGAAGTGCCTCCCCTTGAAGAAAGGCGCCACCCCGATCGGATGGGGATTGGGCGCCATGATCGCTTCGAACCGGAGATCCAATTCGAGGGAACCCGGGTCCTCGTAACGAATCCGGTACTTCATGAGTGGTTCGAGCGCGGTGACGTGCACACCGTTGGGCCACTCGAAGTCACGCAGATCCCGTTCGGACCGCGCCGGCAACTGCAAACCATGGTAATGGACGTGGTACGGCAGCTCCCACGTATACGATCCGGTGTCATCCCAGACCCACGCGCCTCCGTTGCACAAGTTCGCGTTCGGCCTGGCCTGGCAGTAGGTCCATCCGCCCATGTGCCGTTCGGGCACATTCCATGAGAACCAACTGGTCTCGGTCTCCCACCATCGATCGGTGAGGACCTCGTCATGGAAGTCGTCGTCCTCGGGACCGAACGCCGGATACTCGCGGGTCGCCTTCAGCGCGGCGAGGTCGACATCGGCCTGGTCATTCATGTCAGCGGGGGCCAATGGCGATCGGCGAGCACGCCCATGGCCGGGCGGGCGAGTTCGGTCTCACGCGCCACCCGCCGCCACAGGTACCCGAGGTAGTCCTCCTCGCCCACGCGTTGGTGACGGACCTCAGCGGCCAATTGGGCCCGCCCGTCAGCCAGATCGCCCGGAGCGTGACCCAATAATTCTTCGAGGTCCTCGAGCTCGCAGGTTTCGTAGAACGTGCCGTGGGCATCGACCTGCGCCAGGTATTTGATGGCACGCGCCAGACCCTTGCTGCGCGTGCTCGCCAAGGGGTCGCTGATCCTGGGCACGATGACCTCGCGCAGCTGGTCGAGGAGCGCTGCGTACATCCATTCATGGTCGCGTGGTGCGCGAGGTGGAGGGGTCTCGGCCGGCGTGAGATCGATGGCGGCGGCCACCGCCAGTGCTTCGAGCCAGAGACGCCGATGGAGTACCCCGTAGATGAAGGCATGGCCGACGTCACCGCCCCCGCCATGAGCCGAACCGGGGGGGCGATGGGTCATCACCGCTAACTTGGCTTCGGCCATCACGCGGTAGTACTGGACGCGGCCTTCGTCGATGAGGTGACCCGAGAGCTGTTCGTACTCTCGCAGGCGCGCCGGGAAGTCGGTGAACGGCTCCTGGGTGGCGCGCAGGGACAGCCATGCGATGTCGTCCATGGGGTCACCCAGATGGGACAACTCCCAGTCCACTATGGCGACGACCCGACCAGCCGCGTACATGAAGTTTCCCGGGCCCGTGTCGCCCTGGACGAGCACGACCGGGCCCTCGTACGCGGGGATGTGGCGGCGGAGCCACTCCAACGTGAACGAAAGGGCGGGGTCGACCGGGCCACCACGTGCGGCCAGCAGCGCATCCCACTCGTCGAGCTCGTGGCACACGGCCTCGGGAACGGTCGTGGCCGATGGGAAGCCGGGGAGGTCGAGCGTCGTCGGATCCAGCCGGTGGAGCTCAGCCAGCTTCGCCATGAAATCTTGCGCGGTGGCCTCGCGCTCGGCTGGGTCCGAGATGCGCGAGAACCGGCTCTCGCCGACAAGCCGCTCCGACAACATGGCATGGTGCGAAGGGTGGATCCCGAGCAGGCGGGGCACCGGAACATTGCTCCCGTTCAGGGCGCCGTAGACCGACGCCTCTCGACGAAGCGTCCAAGGGTCTTTGGTCGCCCTTCGATCCGACCGGTCGTAGTGCAGGAACAGTTCGGCCATCCCCTCACCCGGGCGGTCGAGGTCGACGAACCACGCCTCCTTGCGGCCGCCTCCCGGCTTGCGGTCGAGGTGGGTCACCTTCCCCCGGCCGATCTCCTCCACCCAGGTCACCACGTCGTCGGGCAGTCGCAACCCGGGGTCGCTCATAGGACGGCCCCAGCCTCCTTCAGCGTGATGATCTCGCCCCATTCCAACCCGAGCTCGAGCAGGACCGCTTCGGTGTGCTCACCGTGCTCGGGCGCGCGCGTCAGCGCCGGGGACGTCTCGTCGAACTGCACGGGATTGGCGACGAGCGTGAACGACGTGCCCTCGTCGGTGGCCACTTCGACCAGGTAGCCGTTCTCGATTGCCTGGGGATCGTCGTGGAGCTCGAGCGGCTCCTGGCACACGGCCCAGACACCCAGGGCGTCGGCCAATGCCTCCTTCCACTCGACGAGCGTCCGCTCGGCGAACGTGTCGTCGAGCGCATCGACGCACTCAGCCCCGTGCGCACCACGCAGTGCTGCAGTGGCAAAGCGGGGATTGTCGCTCAGCTCGGGGCGGCCGAGGCGCCGGCAAAGGTCGGGCCAATAGCGGTCCGATTCCAGCATCGTCAGGTTGATGAAGCGTCCATCCTTCGTCCTGTAGGTGCTCACCAGAGGATTGGGGGCACGGCGGCGATCACCGCGCGGCAGCTTGGGAATACCGAAGAGCTTGCTCGACACGATGTCGGGCGCGAGGGTCCACATGGCGCAGGACAGGAGTGAGGCGTCGACGACGGACGGCACCCCATGCCGTTCCCGCCGAAAGAGGGCGGCGGCGATCCCACCGGCCAAGGTCTGGCCCCCGGGAAGGTCACCGTAGGCGGCACGGGGATCAACCGGATACTCGACGTCGTCGGGGGTGAGGGCCGCAGCGTGGCCGCCGCGGGCAAAGTAGGCCGCGGCGTCGTAGCCTCCGCGCTCCCTCTCCGGACCACGCTGACCCATCCCGCTGCCACGGACGTAGATGATGTTCGGGTTGCGGGCGCGCATGTGCTCGACGTCGATACGCATCTCCTGGCGGGCCGCGGGCAGGAAACTAGTGAGAAAGACGTCCGACACCTCGGCCAGTTTGTACAGGATCTCGAGCCCGCCGGCCGAGCGGAGATCGATGCCTATACTCCGCTTGCCCCGGTTGGGCTGCTCAATCATGAAGTTCACGGCGCGCGCCCCGCCGCCGAACATGCCCGCCGTTATCAGGCCCCGTTGGGGGTCTCCGGTCTTGGGATGTTCGACCTTTATGACGTCCGCCCCCCAATCGGCGAGCACGGCACCGGCGGCGGGGACAAAGGTCCACGTCGCCACCTCCAGGACCCGTACACCCTCGAGAACACCTTGCACCGTGGCCCCCCTCATTGTGTGGCCCCGATACAGTAACCTGAATAGGCCGTCCGTTTGCTCACGTGTCGATTCGCGTCGAGGCGCGCGTCGGACGGCTCGGCACGCGCCGGCTCTGGCCCCCCTGACGACCGCCCCATGGGTGGACTGGACGAAAGAGCAGGATGGATAGGCCGTCGTGCGCCATGGGCTCTCGCTCCGCCACACCCCGACACGCCGGCAGTGCGGGTCCCACCCGGGGAGGGCGTGATGGGCGGGCGTCGATTGTCTAGAGTGTCCTTAATTCGTCGCCCGGCATCGAGTCCGAGCCATGATCGCCTTCAGAGGGAATCGTCAGCGCATCGAGCCGGGGGGGAATGGCCACTTACATCAACTTCCTGATCCTGGGGTTGGGGAACGGAGCCGTCTTCGCCGCGTTGGCCATGTCCCTGGTGGTCACCTACCGCAGCTCGGGCGTTCTCAATTTCGCCACCGGAGCACAGGCGCTCTACGCCTCCTACACCTACGCGCTCCTTCGCACCGGTCGCTTGCTCATTCCCATCCCGGGTGTGAGCCCCATTTCGTTCGGCGCCGGCATGGCGTTCGTCCCGGCGGTGGTGATAACCCTGGCCATCCAGGCCGTTCTGGGTGTCATCCTCTACGGGGCGGTCTTCCGTCCCTTGCGTCACCAACGCGCCGTGGCCAAGGCCGTGGCGTCGCTGGGCGTGATGGGACTGCTCACCGCGTTGGTCAACCTCCAGGTGGGGGCCCAGCAAGTGCTGGTCGCCCCGATCTACCCGCAGAACACCTTCACGATCGGCAGTATCCGGATCCCGGCTGACCGCTTTTGGTTTGCCGTCACCATCGTGGGAGTAGCCCTCATCCTTGGAGCTCTCTATCGGTTCACCCGCTTCGGCCTGGCCACGCGAGCGTCAGCGGAATCCGAGATTGGCGCGTTGGTCACCGGGCTCTCACCGGAGAACATCGCCCTCGTCAACTGGGCCATCAGCGGCACCGTCGCCGGTCTGGCCGGCATCTTGATCGGACCGCTGGTCCCCCTGATCCCCGGCTCGTACACCCTTTTCATCGTGCCGGCCTTGGCCGCAGCCGTCGTGGGCCGGCTGTACTCGCTCACCCCGGCCGTCATTGCCGGAGTGCTCCTCGGTGCGCTCGAGTCGGTGGGTGTCTACCTCAATTCGCGCTATCCGTCGTTCCCGAGCGGCGCGGGGCAGGTACTCCCCCTCGCCATGGTGCTGGCCGTCCTCCTCTACCGTGGGCGGCCACTCCCGACCCGGGGCCAGCTGCTGCAGCCGACTCTCGGCAAGGCCCCGCGGCCCCGCCACATGGTGTGGCCGGTCGTCATCGGCGTACCCCTGGCGATTCTCCTTCTCGTCGTCCTCCAGCAGAGCTTCCGGGACGCCTTCATCTTGAGCCTGATCCTCGCGACCCTGGGGCTCTCGCTCGTCGTGGTCACCGGCTACGTCGGGCAGATCTCGCTGGCCCAGCTCGCACTGGCCGGGGTCGCCGGTTTCCTCCTCAGTACCTTCGCGCACACGTGGGGCATTCCGTTCCCGTTTGCCCCTCTGTTGGCCGCACTGGCGGCGACCGTCGTCGGCCTCGTTTTCGGGTTACCCGCCCTCCGCATCCGCGGCCTGTTCGTGGCCATCGTCACGCTGGCCCTCGCTGTAGCCGTCGAAGCCGTCTGGTTTCAAAACAACAGCTTGGACGGGAGCTCGGGGGGCGAGCCCATCCCCGATCCCCGGATCTTCGGCCTCGACCTCGGCATTGGATCGGGACTCGGGTTCCCTCGTATCGCCTTCGGGTTGCTCTGCCTGTTCGTCCTGGTGATCGTGGCCATCGGCGTGGCCCGGCTGCGCGTGAGTCGTCTCGGTTCGGCCATGCTCGCCGTCCGCGCCAACGAACGCTCCGCCGCGGCAGCCGGCGTCAACGTGGTGCGCATCAAGCTCATCGGGTTCGCCATCGGGGCCTTCATCGCAGGCATCAGCGGATGCCTCATGGCCTACATGCAGACCAACGTCACCTTCGACACGTTCGATGCGCTGGTGGGCCTCCTGTTCTTCTCCACCGTGTTCGTGGCGGGAATCACCTCGGTCAGCGGCGCCATTCTGGGTGGGCTGGGAGCGTCGGGCGGCATCCTCTTCGTGGCGACCAATCACGTCGTCTCGTTCGGCAATTGGTACGGGGTCCTCTTGGGGATCGGCGTGGTGCAGACGGTGATCTTCAACCCCGAGGGAGCCATCGGGCCGATGTACGCCTCGGCGCATCGTGTCCGCCGTCGCATCTGGCCGGCGTCCCCGATCGCCGATCCCACGCCCGTTCGGGCCGCCGTGCCGGCTCCTGTGCCGCACCCGTCGCCGGTCGTTCGCCCTTCGTCTCGGGCGACGGCGCTCGAGGTGCAAGGGCTCAGCGTGCACTACGGCGGCGTCGTCGCGGTTGACGATGTCAGCTTCAGGGTGGCCGAGGGAGACATCGTCGGGCTCATCGGTCCGAACGGGGCGGGAAAGACGACGCTGATCGATGCCCTCAGCGGATTCACCCGCTACCGCGGTCAGGCCACGTTGCAAGGTCAGTCTCTCGATGGCCTCCCTCCGCATCGCCGGGCGGCGCGGGGACTCGCGCGCACGTTCCAGAGCATCGACCTCTACGAGGATCTCTCGGTGGAGGAGAACATCATGGTGGGCCAGCACCTCGCCCGGAGCGGGGGCCCGGCGGAACTGATGGACGTCCTCGCTTCGCTGGGGCTCTCGGCGCTCCGGGACAGAAATGTCGGCGAGCTGTCGCAGGGCCAACGCCAGCTGGTGTCGATCGCGCGAGCGCTGGCGGGCGAGCCCAAGGTCCTCCTTCTGGACGAGCCCGCGGCAGGGCTCGACAGCTCGGAGAGTGAATGGCTGGCCGACCGCCTTCGGGTTGTCCGCGACAGCGGGGTCACGATTCTCTTGATCGATCACGACATGAGCCTCGTGCTCGGCCTGTGCGACCAACTGCACGTCCTCAACTTCGGATCCATGATCGCCTCGGGAACACCCGACCACATACGCGTCGACCCCGCCGTGGTCGACGCCTACCTCGGGGCGACCCCTACGAAGGAAGTGGTCCCGTGACGGTTGCTGCGGCGCTCGACTGCACCGGCATCCACGCCGGGTACAACAAGGTCGCCGTGGCACGCGATATCGACCTGTCGGTCGGCCATGGCCAGGTCATGACCGTGCTGGGCCCCAACGGTGCCGGAAAGACAACCCTCCTTCTCACGATCGCCGGCTTTCTCGCTCCGCTCAAAGGTGCGATCTCCCTCGACGGCGTGCCACTCCGGACCGGCTCGGCCAGAAGGATGAACCGGGCCGGCGTCGTCCTCGTCCCGGACTCGCGCGCGCTCTTCACCGAGCTGACGCCGGTGCAGAACTTGAAGCTGGCGGCCCGACGCTCCCGCTCGTCGGTCGATGACGTCCTGGACCTCTTCCCTGCCCTGCGGCTGCGTGCGCGCCTACGGGCGGGGCAGCTCTCCGGTGGAGAACAGCAGATGTTGGCGGTTGCCCGGGCGTTGATCCAGGCGCCGAAGGTTCTGCTGATCGACGAGATGAGCATGGGCCTGGCGCCGGTCATCGTCGAATCGCTGTTGCCCATCATCCGCCAGGTGGCCGACGAGAGCAACGCCGCCGTGGTCCTGGTGGAACAGCACGTTCAGCTGGCGTTGGAGGTGGCCGATGTCGCCATCGTCCTGGTCCACGGGGGCATCGTCGCCTCGGGGTCAGCCGACGAGGTGCGCCGGGAAGAGGCGACCCTGGCCCAGGCCTACCTCAGTGGCGGGACCGATCCCTGAGCGATCACGCGCCCAATGCCGTCGCGTCGGCGTAGGCGCGGGCCAGGTTGCGGGCACAGCGGAATGAGGAGTCGAGTCCCGAATGCGCGGTCAGCAGGTCGCGCTTGGAACCCGTCCGGAAGAGATGTCCTCCCATCTTGGCGGTCATGAAGCCGCCCAACGCCATGACGACTCGATAAAAAGTGATGGCACGTGGATCCGTATCCTCCACCCGACCTCCGGCTTCGACATACGCCGCCACGAACGAGGGCCAGTCCATGAGGTACGTCGCCACGTTCCAGGCCGCAGCCAGTTCCCGCGCCGGCGGACCGATGGACGCCGCTTCCCAATCGACGAGGGCGGTCACGCGCCCGCCGTCGATGAGCATGTTGTGGAAACCGAAGTCCCCCTGGAGGAGGCACAGCCGCGAAGGGGGGACGACAAAGGAGACATGCGCCAGGAGCCACTGGCCGGCCACGTGCGCCGTCACGTTGGGCGGACCCGTCAGCCCGTCGATCCGCTCCAGGATGGCCTCGACCATGGCCACGGTCGAGTCCGTCGTGACCGTGGCCCCGTCGACGTCGAGGTGCGTCCGACCGAGGTGGTCCAGCGGCAAGGCATGGAGCCGGGCCAGGCCGGCCGCCAATTGGCGACCCAGCTCGAGTCGGTGTTGCGCCGGCGCCGCCAGGTCAGGGAAGAACTCACCGGCCTTGTGTCCGGGCACCCGCTCCATCACGAGGAGGGTCCCCTCGCCGAGGGAGTGACCTTCGGGCTCGGCGAAGAACGGTCGGGGCACCGGGACACCACCGAATCCGTGCACCGCGGCGATGACCGCGAACTCATCGACGGCACGCGTCGCGAGCAGGCCAACGGGTCGATCCTTGCGCACGATCACCTCAGCGGGAAGCTCGGTGGTACCGCGCAGCGAGACGAGGATGGTCTCCTTCGACCTCCCCCCGGGGACGACGGACAGGCGCTCTACGACAACGTCAGGCGAATGCGTGAGCCGGGCCCGGAGGTAGTCCGTGAGCTGTTCCTCGGTAACCGAACATCCGTGATCGGACGTCCGGGGAGCGTCGTCGGAACCGTCATCGTCCAGCACGGCGCGGCGCAACTCCTCCATCCGCTCGAGAAAGCGGTGCTCGATCGCGGCGGCGCGGCGGCCCACGTCGATGTCCGTTCCCGGCCGAACGACCACCGAGGCGGCTTCGGCCCGAAGCTCATCGAATCGCGCCGGGGTCACACCATCGGTCTCGAGGCCGGGCCGGAGCAATGCCTCGAGCTCAGCCCCGTATTCGGCGCTGAGCTCGGCTCCAGCCTCCTCCTCGACGATGAACTCAGCCAGGATCCGATCGAGCAATCCGACGGCGTCGATGGCCTGGGCGCTCGTGAGCTCAGGCAACAGGACGGCTGAAAGAGTACGCCGCAGTTGGCGATAGTAGAGGGCTCGATCCTCGGGCGGCTGCCGCATCAGGGCTCCACGTTGATCACGCCATTGACCAGCGCCTCACCGAGGGCGAAGGCGGGTGGGGCATGGCCGTCGCGCGGATTGATGTTCGCCTCGAGGAAGCCCCAACCTCCAGGCTCGCCATCCACCCACACATCGCCCACGGATTCCCAGCCATAGCGCCGCCGGGTGACGCCGAGCATGCCCCCGATGGTCCGGATGCGAACGTGCACCGTCCCCTCGGGAACCAGGCGGTACTCCACCTCGGCCGAAGGGCAGCGCAGGGAGTCGTCGTCAATGTGCAACAGCATGGCGGCGCTGGCCACTTCGAGCTTCTTCCCATTTTCCGTCAATGAGCCTTGGCGGAAGAAGCTGCCATTGGCCCCGACCATCGATCCGTAGCGAAATTGCAGGGAGTCGCCGAATGAGCCCCCGAAGCTCCGACTCGACAGAAAGCTGTCCCAGTGGCGCACGCCCCAGGAGTGGTCGCGCCATGCGGGCGCGTTGATCTTCTTCGTCCGGCCGTCGAGGGTCACCGTGCCCTCGGCGCGGCACGAGGCGTGGAAGTTGTTCGAAAAGATGGCTCCCGCCGAGCCCTTCGAGCCGGCGAACGTGTCCGCACCGGATACGGAGAACGAGTCGACTTCGCCCTCGAGCACGAGGTCCATCCGGCAGCCGTCCGTATCGAGGACGAACCGGAGTCGTTCGCCATCATGGAAGAGCCGCTGAGGGCCGGCTCCTAGGCCGAGGCCTTCCACGTGTGACAGCGGGAGATCCTCATCGTTGTGCCGGAAACGAGTCCCGTCCTCGTGGTAGACGCCACACCACAGGTTGGCCGTGCCCCGGTTGACTTCGTTGCCGATCCGGTGGTTGCCACCAAGGCCGGACTCGGCATCGCGCCAAGCGAAATACACGCTTTCCTGCCAATCCACGTCCTCGGTCGCGGGGTGCAGACCCTCGTCCTCCAACGCCGGCGACATCCTATTTAGGATACTCTTTGGAGACAGGCGAAGCGAGAGCGGCGAAGGGCTTCGGGACTACTTGGAGAAGAGCGCCGAGGCGTTGATGTTCTTGATGTCCTTTGCGATGCCGCTGGCCTGGAGTGTCCCGATCTGCGTCACCACCGAACACACACTCCGCAGGGACGGAATGATCTTTCCGTTGCACGTGAACGTGGCGCCGTCGGACAAGGGCAGGATCACGTTCTTAGCCGTGCGTATCTGCTTGTTGACGCCGGCTGGCGTCACGGGGCCCGAATAGCCCGCCATGACATTGAGGAGAGCCCAAATAGCCGACGCGCCATCGGACTGGTTGGTGCTCACATTGGGACTCGGGTTCACGCTCGGCGCGTATTTCTTCGTGATGGCGGCATAGGTGGCGTAGTCCGGGGAGCTCGTGACGCCTGGACTCGAGATGATCGATCCCGCCATCACCTTGTCGAGGGGTGAGTTGATGATGCTGGGGTCGACACAGGTGCTGAGCACGTAGCGCGGGAGCGTGAGACCCAAGGTTTGATACGCCTGGAAGAACGAGGTACACAGCGTGAGGTCGCCTGTCATGCCGATCGCCTGGGCACCCCATTGCACCGCGCTCTCCAGTTGCGGCGTGATGTCGGCCGTCCCCAGATTGACCGGAATGACCTTGAAGCCCACCTTGGCATTCTTGAAGGCGGTCACTCCCAGTGTCTCGGCGGGCTGAATGGCCTCGGGAACGTTGACCGTCAACATGGCGAACTTCTTGTAGCCCTTCGCCTTGGCCACGGCGGCATCGGCGGCCAGCACGCCGGGCAGACCACCGGTGAGCGAGTACGCCCCCTTGGTCGTCGTCTCCTGGGTGGTGCTACCGGACAACGTCATATACGGGATGCCGGCCTTGACGATTGTCGGCACTTCGGTGGGGCCTTGACCGGTGAACGGCTCGGTCACCACGACCACGTGCTTTTGCACCATCTGGTTGGCGCAGTCCTGGCCTCCAGCCGGTGTGGAGAGGTTCTCGCAGATGAAGAGTTGGATCGGGTGGCCGGCGAGCCCCCCCTTGTAGGCGTTGGCCCATGCCACCGCCATTTTCGCCCCCTGCTCCACGAGTGGCGCCGTGCCAACGGTGCCCGAGCCGCCGTCGCTGATCATTCCCACGATGACAGGCGTCCCTTTGGCGGGATCCGGCTTCCCGAGCGCCGAGCTGGCACCGGCCGTACCGGCGGAGAGAACGGACGCCACGGCAACGGTGAGCGCACCGAGAGTGCAAAGAAGGGGCGCTGTGCGACCTGGGTTCGAGTGATGCGCGGGTGACTTCGGCACGTCAGCCTCCAATTATCGGCTGGGGTGACGACACACGCCCCGAGGCATGTCCAGATTCCCCCCTGCTCTTCACCAGAAGAGTGCACTGTACTCACCGCTCCATGAGGGGTCAAGAGCGCGTCGATCACGCCGTCGCCCGGCGCGGCTCCAAAATCTTCGGAGACGCCACTCTCCAGATTCCCTTCATTTACGTACGATTTCGGGATGGATCGCTCACTCCGCGCCTGGAGGAGCCGTCCTCATGCAAGGCGAAAGCGCATTGCCGGAGGACTCCATCTGGGCCTCTGGCCGGGGCAAGAAGAGTGATCTCAATGCTGGGCCGGCGGATCGCCCCCGGCGCGGCGCTCTTGACACTCGCGATGCCCATCCTTAGATTGGGGATTGCAATTATTTACACGTTAGGGATACGGGGGACGCTTCGATTCGGCGCGAGGCCGTAGCCTGTCGATTGGGAAGCGAGGAAAGCCAATGGCTGTGCAATCGGTGGGGACGACCCCTCTTCGATTTCCCGAGATGCATCTCAGCCCGGAGCAAGAAGTCGCGCTCCTGGCCCGGACCCTGTTCAACGAAGGGTACGACGATCACCTGAGCGGGCACATCACCTACAAGCAGCCCGACGGCACCTTCCTCGTCAACCCATGGGGCCTGGCCTGGGACGAGCTGTGCGCCAGCGATATCGCCCGCATGGACGCGCAAGGCCGGCAAGTCGATGGCCGTTGGCTCATCACCCCTGCCATCACTCTCCACGTCGTGCTGCACGAGCAGCGGCACGACGCCGGTGTCGTCGTGCACAATCACCCTCGCTGGGGAACGATATGGGCGGACGCACACAGGGTTCCTCCGATTTACGACCAGACGAGTGCCATGTACTCCGGCGAGATCGCCGTCTACAACGAGTATGACGGTCCGGTCAACGACAGGTCCAATGCCAGTGGTGCGATCCGCGCCCTCGGCTCGGCCAACGCCGCCCTGCTGGCCAACCACGGCGTCATGGTCATCGCCGACGACATCTCGCAGGCGTACATCCGTGCCATGGTTCTCGAGTGGCGCTGCCGCCAGGCGTGGCATGTCGAGGCCCTCGGGGGCGGAGTGCCGATGACCGACAAGACGGCCCGCGACTTCGGTGATCTGATCGACTCGGTGCCGAATGCGTTCGATGGTTTCTTCGAAGCGATGTGTCGCCGCGTGATTCGCAAGGATCCCGGAGTTCTGGACTGAGGCGAGCGCACTCGCCTCACCGGCAATCCGATCGCGTGCCTGCGCTGGCCGGCCGCGTGGCGGTTGTCACCGGCGCCGCCGGCGGCATCGGCCGGGCGATGGCGCTGGCCTTGGGCCATGCGGGCTGCCAGGTTGTTCTGGCGGACATAGAGGTGGCTGCGCTGGACGACGCGCTGGGCGAGATCCGGTCCCAGGGCACTACGGCCATCGGGGTCCAGGGCGATGTCCGGTCGAAGGAGGACATGGAAGCGCTCTGCCACCAGGCCCACGCGCGGTTCGGACCCATCGACATCGTCTGCCTCAATGCCGGTGTCTCCCCCTCCGGGGCCGTGCTCGAGACCAGCGAGGAGACGTGGCGCTGGTTGATCGATGTCAACTTGATGGGCGTCGTTCACGGCCTGCGTGCCTTCGTCCCTGGCCTTGTGGAGAGGAAGAGCGGCCACGTCGTCATCACCGGATCGGTGGCCGGGCTTGTCCCCACCCCTTCGCTGGGGCCGTACTCAGCCGTGAAGCATGCGCTGACCGCGCTGGCCGAGGTGCTGCGGACGGAGCTCGATGGCACCGGCGTGCACGTCTCGTTGATCTGCCCGGGTGTGGTGCAGACCGGTATCGCCGAGAGCGAACGAAACAGGCCGCCCGACTACCCAGGCCCGTCCCACGCCGACCCCGAACTGGCGCAGCGCTACCGAGAGGCGGTTGCCGCCAGCACGACCTCGCCGGCCCACGTGGCCGCAGCCGTGATCGACGCACTCCTCGAGAACCGGTTCCTCGTGCTACCGAGCCCCGAGGGGCCACCGATGATCGACCAACGTCTCAAGGAATTGCAATCGGCCATCGGATCTTGACGCACTCGCGCCTTCGTCGTCCCGACGTCACCATTCACGCAGGCACACCGTTGCCCTAATGCCCGCTCAGGGGGAGGACCAATGAAAGCAGCCGTACTGTTCAGCACCGAGACGGACCGACTCCAACTGGTCGATGACATCACGGTCCTGGACCCCGGGTTCGGGGAGATCACCGTCAAGATCATGGCCTCGGGCGTGTGCCATTCCGATCTGTCGATCCTCAACGAGACGATGCCCCAAGTGCTCCCTGCCGTGCTGGGCCACGAAGGCGCGGGAATCGTCACTGCGGTCGGTGACGGCGTGCAACGGGTGAAGGAGGGCGACCACGTCATCATTGCGTGGACCGCCCCCTGCGGCTTCTGCATCAACTGCTCGGGGCGCAAGCGTCCGGAACTGTGTTCGACCATGTACACGACGGGGGCGCTCACTCCCCGATTTCGACAGGGCACCACGCCCGTCCATGGAATGTCGGGGACGGGGACGTTCAGCGAGTACGCCACCATCCAAGAGCGCGCGGCGATCGTCATCGACGATGATGTCCCCTTCGAGATAGCAGCGCTCATCGGCTGCGGCGTGACCACCGGCGTGGGTGCGGCCGTGAATTGCGCCAAGGTCTCGCCCGGTTCATCGGTCGTCGTGTTCGGCTGCGGCGGGGTCGGCATCGCCGCCATTCAGGGGGCCCGGCTGGCGGGCGCATCGACCATCGTCGCCGTCGATGTGGTGGAGCAGAAGCGGGCGTTGGCGCGGCAATTCGGGGCGACGCACTGCTGCAGTCCCGACGAGCTCGAGGACGCACGGACCGAGCTGACGGGCGACGGCTTCGACTACGCCATAGAAGCCATCGGGCTGGCCAAGACGATGCGCATGGCCTGGGACGCCATCCGTCGGGGCGGTACCGCCTGCATTGTCGGGGCAGGAAGGGAGGAGGACAAGCTGGAATTCAGCGCCTTCGAGGTGTTCTTCAACGAGAAGACGCTCGTCGGGAGTTACTACGGGTCTTCAGACGTCCGTTCCGATTTCCACCGGTTCCTTCGCCTGTGGAAAGCGGGTCAGCTCGACCTCGAAGGCATGATCACCCGTCGCATCGCGCTGGAAGAGGTCAACGGCGCCTTCGACGCCATGGAGGCGGGCGAGGTCGTCCGCACGGTGATCACGTTCTGACGCAGGACGCCTACGGGAGATTGAAGACCCTGCGGGCATTGCCCTGCATGATCTTGTAACGAGTCCCCTCGTCCAAACCGGCCAGCAAACGGTGGGCGTTGTCGACAGAGTGCGGATACGTGCCGTCGCCATGGGGGTAATCGGTCTCGATCATCACGTTGTCCGCGCCGATTTCGGCGAGGTTCTTGATCCCGAATGCGTCGTCGATGAAGCACCCGTAAATGTGCTTCGCAAAGAGCTCCCTCGGGCTCAGTTCCGGACCGAGGTCCTCATGCTTGGTCTGGGTGTAGTCGAACGAGCCATACGTCCGCGCCCACGGCATGTGCTCAATGATGAACTCCGCCCGCTCGAGGATGTACGGGATCCATCCGATCCCACCCTCGGAGAGGCAGATCTTGAGGTTCGGGAACTTTTCGAGCTTCTTCGAGAACAACCAGTCCGCGGTTGCGTACGTGAGGTTGAGGGGCGAGAGGAGCGCGGACACGTAGACGGGTGCGTCGTCGGACGTGGTCGGGACCATGGATGACGAGCCGAAGTGGATGCAGATGGGCAGCCCGGTCGCATTGACCGCTTCGAGAAACGGATCCCAGTAGTTGGCCGCATCGTGCAGGGACGGAAGTCCGAGCTTGGCCGGGTTCTCGGAGAACGACACCGCCTTCGCTCCCAGGCTGGCGCACCGCCGCACTTCGTCGCCGGCGAGTTTGGGATCCCACAGCGGAACCACGATCAGGGGGATGAAGCGGCCCGGAGCGCCCCCGGCCCAGTCCTCGATCATCCAGTCGTTGTAGATCCGCAGGCAGGTGAGCGCCATCTCTCGATCCTTGGCCTCGAGGAACTGCTGACCGCAATAGCGGGGGATGGTGGGGAAACAGAGCGACGCGATGACGCCGTCGAGATCCATGTCTTTGGCCCGCTCCCGCGGGTCGAAATAGCCGGGCCGCATCTTCTCGTAGGACATCAATTCGGGCACGATCTCCGACTGGTCACGTCCGGCCTGCACGAACAGTCCAGGTATGGGGATGCGGACGTCTTCGTACAACCAGATGGACGCACCATCCTCCTCGAGCACGTGCGGCACCCGCTCACGATCCGACCGTGGCACCTTGTCGACCCAGAGGTTCGGCGGCTCGATCACATGGTCGTCCACCGAGATGAGAAGTGGTTTCTCGATTGTCGTCATTGTGCCCATTTTCCAATCAGTCGTGGAGCTCACTGGCGCGAGTCGCGCCCGGACATTACGTCGAACATCCTGTCGATCGCCGCCCGACAATCGCTGCTCGTCGTCCCCCGAGGCGCCCGCTTCTGGTTGCGTATCATCTTAATGATGGATAAAGTAAAGACTACCTGCACTGCCAGCCGTGTCAAGAGTCGCACGGAGCGACCCGACACTTTGCGAAAGGACCGACTCGCATGACGGCGACCCAAACCAGCGCCCCCACTCAGATGAAGCCGATGGTGGTAACCAAGCCCATCGCTCCGCCGCTTCCCGCGCTCACGCCCCATCAGCAGGTCGCGCTGCTGGCGCGGTGTCTGTGGGACGAAGGTCACAACGATCACCTGGCGGGTCACATCACGTACAAGCAACCCGATGGCACATTTCTTTGCAACCCGTTCGGGCTGACCTGGGGAGAGGTCAGGGCCAGCGACATCATGCGCATGGACGCGGAGGGCAACGAGCTCGACGGCCCATGGACCATCACACCCGCCATCCAACTTCACGTCGAATTGCACAAGGCGCGTGAAGACGTCACGGTCTCGCTGCACAACCACACCCGGTGGGGCACCATCTGGGCCGACCTCGGGCGCGTACCGGGCATTTACGACCAGTCGAGCGCCTACTACGACGGCGAAGTGGCGCTCTACGACCAGTACTGGGGCGCAGTGGACGATGTGGCGAACGCCCGCGCCGCGGTCGAGGCAGTAGGCGATGCCGGTATGGCCCTCCTGGCCAACCATGGCGTGCTCATCCTCGGCAACTGCATCGAGCAGGCATATCTGCGGGCCTCGTGTCTGGAATGGCGCTGTCGCCAGGCCTGGCACGTCGAGGCCGTGGGCGGCGGCAAACTGATGCATCCCGAGGCCGCCGCCAACTATGGCAGCTTCTTCCGTGACAAGAACTTCACGGGTCTCTTCGAGGCCATGTGTCGCATGCAGATCCGTAAGGACCCCTCGGTACTGGAGTAACCCGGGATCCTTCCGGCGCACCCGCCACTCTCGATGACAGAAGTGGGCATGGTTCACCGAAGAAGGGGTCGACCTTTCCCGGGTGGTCATCGGCCACAGCGGCGACACCACCGATCTCGAGTACCTCGAGGAACTCCTTGCGGCCGGCTCGTATCTCGGCATGGATCGCTTCGGCGTCGACGCACTGCTCCCACTCGAAGAGCGGGTGCGCACGGTGGCCGAACTGTGCCGTAGGGGCCATGCGGGACGCCTTGTGCTCTCCCATGACGCGTCGTGCTACAACCATCACATCCCCGAGGACGTGCTCACGACGGTCGTTCCCCGCTGGCACTTCCGGCACATTCCCGATGACGTCCTGCCGGCACTCAAGGAGGCCGGAGTCGCAGACGCCGAGATCCACCAGATGCTGGTCGACAATCCGCGCCGCATTTTGGAGACGGGATGAGCCGGGGCGGTGACCCTATTGGCTGGCGATGGCGAGGCGAGCTTCGCCTTCGGCATCGATACGCGGCTCGCCTTCAACCGACACCGTCACCTTCCTCAGCAACCCGTTGAAGCGAAACGGACCATCGAACTCATCGGTCACCGGGAGGCCGTTGCTGTACCCGCAGGTGAGACCGGCACCGGTCGCCGAGAAGCGGATCGGCGTGAAGCGGGCAATGACGCCTTCGGCCACCACCCGCTCGTCGATCAACAGCGCGCCCAGGCCCTGGTCCTCTCCGGTACGGGTGAAGCGAAAGCTCAAGAGATGCACCCCGTTCGTCACCGGCTCCGTGGCACGAACGTAGGTCAGTTCCTTCGAGCCGAGATTGTGCGCATAGGTCAAGCATCCGGCGTCCACGTAGAGGCACCAACCTCCGAGGAAGGAGCCTTGCGAGAGCAGCACCCCACAGGCGGGTCCTGGCCCCGCAATGTCGACATCGGCCACCACCTGATGCGAGCGATTCTTGAGATTCACCGCCACCCCCTCGGGGACGGGGGCGGCATCGGGGAGGTACACGTAGGTGGAACGGGGCGCCACGCTGTTGGGCCTTTCCGTCACGAAATCCGAGATCGGCCGGTCGTCGAGGGGGAGCACCTGGTACTTCCCGGCCTCCACCCACCAGCGCGCCACGAGCTCGCGCAACTTTTCGGGGTGTTCGTCCGCCAGGTCGACGCACTCCGACACGTCTTCCGCCACGTGATAGAGCTCCCACGTGTCGTCGTCGAAGCTCTTGACCTCCTCGGACATGTACGGGTGCTGCGTGACGGCCTTCCATCCCTCGTGATAGAGCGCACGGTTCCCGAACATCTCGTAGTACTGCGTCGTCCGCGTCGCCGCAGCGCCCGGATCGGCGCATACACCGGCGAAGCTCACGCCCTCGAGCGGCGACTGCGACACCCCGTTGATCTCTGACGGCTCCTTGACGCCCACGAATTCGAGCACCGTGGGCAAGATGTCGATGGCGTGGACGTACTGGCGGCGAAGTCCGGGCGAGCGCCCGAAACGATCAGGCCAGTGCATGATCAGAGGATCGGCAATTCCACCCTCGTGCACCTCGCGCTTCCACCGTTGGAAGGGAGTGTTCCCGGCCATCGTCCAACCCCACGGGTAATTGGTATGGCAGCGGGGGCCTCCGATGTCGTCGATGCGCGCCAGCGCATCCTCGAGCGTCGTGCGCCGTGGATGCCGGCTCCACGTCAAGTTGAGCATGCCCGTCTGTCCGCCCTCGGAGCTGGCCCCGTTATCCGACAGCACGATCATCAACGTGTTGTCGAACTGCCCGATGTCGGCCAGGAAGCGACACAGCCGTCCCACCTGCTCGTCGGTGTGGGAGAGAAAGCCGGCGAATGCCTCCATGTAGCGGGCGTAGAGGCGACGTTCGTCGCTCGAGAGCCCATCCCACGCCGGCACCCACGGCGGCCGGGGTGACAGCAGGAGTGGGGTTCCATGACGCCTGTGCTGATCTGCTTGACGAGAGCGCGGTCGCGCCAGGCATCCCACCCGTCGTCGAACTGACCGCGGTAACGGGCGATCCATTCGGATGGCGCCTGGTGGGGCGAGTGACATGCCCCCGGCGCAAGGTAGAGGAAGAACGGCTTCGTCGGGTCGACCACAGCCGCGTCGCGCACGCACCCTATGGCCCTATCCACGAGGTCTTCGGTGAGATGGTACGCCTCGCTCATGTGATCGACCGGGGCAACGAGGTGATTGTCCTCGATCAGCGAGGGCACGAACTGGTGCATCTCCCCGCCCATGAACCCGTAGAAGCGGTCGAAGCCGCGGCCGAGCGGCCAGCGATCGCGCTTCGCGGCCGAGTGGCACTCGTCTTCAGGTGTCAGATGCCACTTTCCTATGGCGTAGGTGTTGTAGCCCGAAGCTCCGAGCATCTCCGAGAGGAAGCCGTTGGAGCGCGGGATCTGCGCGTTGTATCCCGGGAATCCGGTGGCAACCTCGATCACCCGGCCCATCCCGTTCGAGTGGTGGTTGCGACCGGTCATCAGGCACGCCCGCGTGGCCGAGCAGACGGCGGTGGTGTGGAAATTGGTGAACCGCACGCCTGCGCCGGCCAGCGCATCGAACGTGGGCGTCGAGATGTCGGATCCGTAGCAGCCGAACTGCGCGTAGCCGACGTCGTCGAGGACGACGATCACCACGTTGGGGGCGTCTGCCGGAGGCGCCACCCCGGGTGGCCACCACGGCTCGGAGTCGTCGTAGTACCGCCCGATGCGGCCCTTGAAAATGCTGCTGCTCACGTCGTGCGGGAGAGGGCTACTGGTTACTTCGGATGAGCTGTCCCGATCGGGCGGCGGTGAACACTCCATTGTCGAGCAGGACCTGACCCGACACGACCGAGGCGCGTATGCCGGTGGCCTCTTGGACGAGGCGTGTCCCTCCCGCGGGGAGGTCTGACTGCGCCGAGGGAAGTTTCGGTCCGATCGCGTCGGGATCGAACACGACGAGGTCGGCCACAGAGCCTTCCTGCAGAAGACCACGGCCGGTCAGACCGAATGCGGCCGCCGGGCGCGAGGTGAGCATGGAGATGCCTTCTTCCCAGGTGAAGCGCTTCTGCTCGCGCACCCAATGAGCCAGGAAATACGTGGGTATGGAGCTGTCCATGATCTGCGACACGTGCGCTCCGGAGTCGGACTGGGCGATCACTGTATGGGGATGGCGCAGTATCTCCTCGATGGCGTCGTGGTTCTGGTTGGCGAAGGGTTGGGTGAAGTACCGGTCGAAGTCGGCCTCCAGCGAGAGGTCTATCAGCACGTCGGGCGGCGTCGTGTCGCGCTGGCGCGCCAGCTCGGCCACCGAGGGGTTGCGCTCCGTCGACGAGAAGAGCGCCCGCAGGTTCTCGTAGTCGGGAAGGCGCGCCTGTACCTCGGCGGTGACGTTCGTCGTCACGTAGGGACCGTGCAGCGCCTCATCCACCAAGGCAGCCCGCGATTGTGGATCCAGCAGGGCCGCTCGCTGGTCGCTCAACGGAAGGGACCGCAACTGCTGCCACTGCGGCAGGCGGTCGTAGGGCAGCCCGACCCGGAAGCCGATGACGTTCTGCAGCTCGCGCACGTGCACCTGGCCGATGGCCCGACCTCCCAACGCGGCCACGTTGTCGAGGAAGGCCAACCCGCTCCGGAACGCCTCCGGACGGGCCTCCACGAAGACGCAGGCCAGATGGACGGGCCGCTTGATGGTGAGGGCGATGTTGGTGAGCTCTTCCTGGAGGGTCGGGTTGGTGATGTCGCCGGCGAGCTGGAACACGCCCATGTCGAGATCACCCAGCACGCCGGCCAGGGCCTCGACCTCCTCCCAGCTCGCCACGTAGCTGGCCACCGGTCCATCGTCGACCGTGCGGTGCTGGGCGATGCGGGAGGTCGAGAACCCAATTGCCCCTGCCCGCAGTGCGGACGCGACCTCGGCCCGCATGGCGGCGATCTCCTCGGGGGTCGCCTGATCGGTGTAGGCCCGCTCACCCATGACGAAGCAACGCAGAGCAGAGTGACCGACATAGCCGGCGAAGTTGATTCCCTTGGGAAGTTGGTCGACGGCATCGAGATAGTCGGCATAGGTGCGCCAGGTCCACGGCACGCCCACCAGCATGTCATCGCGGGAAATGTCCTCGGCCCGCTCGATGCTGCGTATCGCGAGATCCTTGGCCGCCGCCGGGCTGGGCGCGATCGTAAAGCCGCAATTGCCCATAATGGTCGTGGTCACACCGTGCAGTGACGAGCAGTTGCCCAGGGAGTCCCAGAAGATCTGCGCGTCGAAGTGGGCATGCCCGTCGATGAAGCCGGGCGCCACGAAGAGGCCGTCGGCGTCGATCTCCTCCACGCCGCGCTCCGCAATGGGGCCGATCGTGACCACCGTGCCGCCCGAGATGCCGACATCGGCCCGCAGGCGCGGGGCTCCCGTGCCGTCGAGAACGGTGCCCCCGCGGATCACTAGGTCGTAGGCCATGGCTACCCTCCCGATCTTCCGCTCGATGTCTTCAACCTACCAACGTCTGTCGTCACGGCGCGGCCGAGGCCGAGAGCCGCTCCTCGCGGAGCTGCCGCTTGAGCACCTTGCCGCTCGGCTCCCTGGGGAGCTCCCCGACGAGCTCGACGCTGCGTGGCAGCTTGAACTTGGCCAGGCGATCCCCGAGAAAGGCGAGCAACGCATCCTCGGTGACGGTGGCGTCCGGGCGGACCTCCACGAGGGCGTGCACCCGCTGGCCCATCTTCTCGTCCGGGAGCCCGAACACGGCTGAGTCCACCACGTCGGGGTGCTCCGCCAGCGCCCCTTCGATCTCGGCCGGGTAGATGTTCACGCCTCCGCTGATGACAAGGTCCACCCGCCGATCGGCGATGAACAGGAACCCGTCTTCATCCACGTAGCCCAGATCGCCCACGGTGTAGTAGTCGCCGCGCCACGTTGCCGCCGTCTTGTCTGCCGCATTGTGGTACTCGAAACGGAAACCGCTGAGGGCCGACACGTAGATGTAGCCGACCTCTCCGGGCGCCAACTCGTTGCCGTCCTCGTCGAGGATCTTCACGGCGATGCCCTGCATCGGCCGGCCCACGCTGCCCGGCTTGGCGAGCCAGTCGTCGGGGGAGATCAACGAGACGAAACCCTCGCTCATGCCGAAGTACTCCCAGACAGAGCCTGGAGGGAAGACCTCCATGATCTTTCGCTTGACGGGGACGGGGCAGGGAGCGGCGGCGTGGAGGATCTTGCGCACACTGGAGCGGTCGTATGCCGTCCAATCGACCTCGAGGATCCGGACGAAATTGGCCGGGACCATGTGCGAGGTCGTGACCTGTTCGGCCTCGACGAGCTCGAGACACGTTGCCGCGTCGAATCGCGGCATGACGACCACACGCGCTCCTTCGAGGAGGTGGGCCAAGGCGTAGTTACCGGGTGCGGTGTGATACGCCGGGCCACACAACAGGTGGACGTCGTCAGGCTTCCAGCCCCACAGTTCGGTGAACGGCTGCGGGGCCATGTCCTCGTCGGCGGGGAGGGGTAGCGCACGGGCGATCCCCTTGGGCTTCCCCGTCGTCCCCGACGTGTAGTTCATGAAGATGATCGGACTGCCCAGGAATTCCCGGCTCGCCGGTTGCGCCGGGAGTCGGCGCCACGCCGGATCGTCGACATTGGCCCAGGCTCGCAGCGTGTCGATCCCCTCGACCGCCTGCCCACCAACCGCCTCATCTTCGTAGACGAAGGCGGCCGCTTGTGAGTCCTCCAGGATGTACGCCACCTCCGAGACCGTGAACCGGTAGCTCACCGGCACGACGAGCGCACCGAGGCGGCCGGCGCCCACCCAGGCTGCAAAGACCTCGGGGCGGTTGCCGAGCATGACGGCAACCCTGTCCCCGTGCCCGACCCCAGCCTGTGCGAACAGCTGGCTCCAACGGTTGGCGTCCGCGTTGAGGTCGCCGAACGTGTCCCGACGGTCGCCGCAGACAATCGCCTCGCGGTCGGGCTCATCGCGCGCGATGGCCGCAATGCCACGTGGTGACATCCCTAGCGTGCCCTGACCGTCGACGTGTCCCGGCCCGAACGCAAGAGGCGCCCGGGGAGGTCACCGGTGAACTGCCCGTGCCGGACAACCTCGGTCCCCCGATTCAGCACGTGCTCGACCCCGGTCGACTCGGTGGTGAGCCGCGATGCGCCGGCAGGAAGGTCCTGCACCTTCTTCATCGGTCCGGCACCGACACGGCTCAGGTCGAAGAGGACGACGTCGGCCCACATCCCCGGCTCGATACGACCCCGATCCTTCAACCCGTAGAGCCGGGCCGTGACGTCGCTGAACTGGTGCACCATCTCTTCGACCGTGAAGATCTTCTTGTCCCGCACGAGCTCGCCGATACAGCGGGTGGGGAAATCGGCGCCCACCATCATTTCGCCGTGGGCCCCCGCATCAGAGGCGCCAAGGACGACGCGGGGATCCTTCAGCACCTCGAGACGGGCACTCGCCGTCCAGTCATCGTCGGGATACTGGTAGCGCACGAACCCGACGTCGAGTTTGGCCTGGACCACCACGTCGAGCATGGCATCGAACGGACTCACGCCGCGCTCTGCCGCGAGCTCGCCGATGTTGCGGCCCACGAGGTACGACAGAGCCGGATCGCCCACGTCGTTCACCTCGTAGCTGCCCCAGTTGCGCACGACCACCGCCAGCCCCTGCGTCTCGGCGTCCACGGACGCCTTCAATTGGGCCCGCGTGGCCGGATCCGAGAGCGCACGAAGCCGCTCCTCGCCCTCGAGGTCGAACACGCCGGCCCAGCCCGGGACGGCCCGGAACACGTAGGCCTCCTTGAAATCGTGGCGCAAGGGCCCGTTCTGCGGCATGAACATAGGGACGATCCAACCCCCGCGCGCCTTGGCGAAATCCGACGCATCCAGCTGTCGCTGGTAGAGGCCGGGCGCGTTGGGGTTGATGAGCGGCGTATTCCAATTGAGGTGGCGGTCGGCTGCGGCGGACATGTCGGCCATCAGCGCGATGTCGTCATCGCTGAACCCGCTGAGGAACGACCCGGGGATGAATTCGATGGAGGTGCCCGGGTGCAGGCCGCACTCCGCCGCCAGGGCGATGAACTCCTCAGGATCGGCCAGGTTGGGCGGCGTCGGCCGCCCGTCGCCATCGACCTGGGTGGCGACGTTGGCGGTTGAGAACCCGAACCCGCCGGCGGACAGTGCGGCTCCCAGGAGGGCTCGCATGGCCGCGATCTGCTCCGGGCTGGCCTTGTCGGTCGAGGCGGCCGGCCCCATGACGGCCCGGCGAAGGGCGGAGTGCCCGACCATGAACCCGATGTTGAGGGCCAGTGGCTTGGCTTCGACGACATCGAGCAGTTCGGCGAACGACTCCCACTCATAGGTGACCCCGGCCAGGAGCGCTTCGACGGGTATCGCCTCCACGCGGGCGAGGAGCCGGGTCAGGAAGTCCCGATCGCCGGGCGCCGCCGGGGCAAGGGTGAGGCCGCAGTTGCCGCTGACCGCCGTCGTCACACCGTGGAGCGGAGAGGGGCTCAGCGTCGGATCCCAGAAGAGCTGGGCGTCGTAGTGCGAGTGCAGGTCGATGAAGCCCGGGGCCACGATCAGCCCGTCGGCATCGATGGTGACCTTGGCCCCATCGTCCAGTTGGCCCACCTCGACGATGCGGCCGTCGAGGATGCCCACGTCTGCGTGCGAGGCGGGTGCGCCGCTGCCGTCAACCACCGAACCGCCATGAATCACCACATCGAGCATGCTTCCCCCTTCGTCAGCCGGTAGCGGAAGTCTCTGAACCTTTCTCAGGCTGCGACGGCGGAAATCTATATCATTATAAAGTCTGGATCAAGGTGCCGAAAGGGTGCCAACGGCCGTCGCCGGCGCTGACGGGCCAGGTCAGAGGCTGTTCTTGCCGGTGCGCGTGGTACGGTCTGGTCGCACATCGGCGGGGCGGTAGAGCGCACGCTATGGGTCGGCCAAGGTTGGTGCACCACACGCTGCGAAGGGGGTTCGCGTCGATGCAGTTCATCGAATCCTGTTGCCCGGGGACGTGGGGCGACGCGCCGGACGGCAGGACCTGCGCCCGATGACGGTGGGCGCGTAGTGGGCTATCCCGGGACGATCGCCGCCACCGATCCGGGACGACGTGCCGTCGTGATGGGTCGCAGCGGCCGCGTGGTCACCTACGGCCAACTCAACGATGGCTCCATCCGGCTCGCCCGCCTGCTGCGCGAGACGGGATTGCGACCGGGGGACCACTTCGCCGTCATGATGGAGAACCACCCGCGCTACTGCGAGGTGGTGTGGGCAGCCCTGCGGTCCGGTCTCTACGTCACGGCCGTCAACGCACACCTGACGGCCTCCGAGGCGGCGTTCATCGTGGACGACTGCGAAGCAAGGGTTCTCGTGACGAGCGCGGCCCGCGCCGAGGTGGCCGCGGCCATGGTGCCGGAGACCCCGCTCGTGCGCCGGAGACTCATGTTCGACGGCAAGATCGAGGGGCACGACTCGTACGATCTCGCCACGGCGGGCTACTCGACGGATCCGCTCGACGACGAGCAGCGCGGCACGGTGATGCTCTACAGCTTCGGGACCACCGGTCGCCCGAAAGGCGTGAAGTTCCCGCTCCCTGCGGGCGAGGCCAGCCTGGGAGAAGCTGAGATCGCAGCGCACAACCGGGCTCTGTACGGTTTCCGCGAGGACATGGTGTACCTGAGCCCGGCACCGCTGTACCACGCCGCCCCCCTCCGGGTCACGCTGGCCGTGCAGAGCCTGGGGGGGACCGTGGTGGTCATGGAGCGCTTCGAGCCCGATCAGGCGCTGTTGCTCATAGAGCGAGAACGGGTGACGCACAGCCAGTGGGTTCCCACCATGTTCGTCCGGATGCTGAAGCTGCCTGCCGCCGTGCGCTCCCAGTGGGATCTGTCCAGCCACGAGGTGGCGATCCACGCCGCCGCTCCCTGCTCGATCGAGACCAAGGAGCAGATGATCGCGTGGTGGGGGCCGATCATCGAGGAGTACTACGCCGGGACGGAGAACATCGGGAGCACGAAGATCAGCTCGAAGGAGTGGATGGCCCACAAGGGCTCCGTGGGCCGGGCCAGCCAGGGGGCGGTCGTCCACATCTGCGACGACGCCGGACATCCGCTCCCGCCCGGGGAGGTCGGCACCGTGTACTTCGATCTGCCGGGGGCGCACTTCGACTACCACCACGATGCCGAGAAGACGGCGACCACCACGCATCCGGACCNNCGGGCGGGGTGAACATCTACCCCCAGGAGATCGAGGACGTCCTTCTGGCCCATCCCGAGGTACTCGACGCGGCGGTGTTCGGCGTGCCGAACGCCGAGATGGGCGAGGAAGTCAAGGCGGTGATCCAGCCACTGGACTGGCGGAGAGCTGGTGACGCGCTGACGGAGCGTCTCCGGGCCTGGTGCGAGACGCGCCTGGCCGGCTTCAAGCGGCCGAGGACCTACGACTACGTCGAGCAGCTGCCCCGGCTCGACAACGGCAAGCTGTACAAGCGGGAGCTCCGCGACCGCTACTGGGAAGGGCGAGAGAGCAAGGTCATCTGATGCCCGAGCCTGCGTTCGCCCTCCCCCACCATTCGACCGACCTGCACGGCCAGGTCGCGCTGGTCACCGGTGCAACGTCGGGCTTGGGCTGGCGCTTCGCTCAAGTCCTGGCGGCCTGTGGCGCAGCCGTGGCGGCAACGGGTCGGCGCGCGGACCGTCTCGACGCGCTTGCCGCCGAGATCGCCCGGGATGGTGGCACCTGCCTCCCCCTGCAGCTGGACGTGACCGATGCGGCGCAGCTGACCACGGCGGTCGACACGATCGAGAAGGCACTCGGCACCATCTCGATCCTCGTCAACAACGCCGCCATACCCGACGCGCAGTACGCCACCCGGATGCCGGTCGAACTGGTCGACCGGGTCATCGCCACCAACCTGCGCGCGCCGTTCCTCCTGTCGAGTGAGATCGCGCGTCGCCTGATTGCCCGACGCGAACCGGGCCGCATCGTCAACGTGACCTCCATGGGCGCACACCACTACCGGGGTGAAGCAGGGTCGCTCTACTCGACCACCAAAGCGGCCATGGAGCGGATGACCGAGACGCTCGCCGTGGAATGGGCCCGGTTCCACATCAACGTCAACGCGGTGGCACCGGGCGCATTCGATACCGAGATGCTGCGGGACATGATCGAGCGCCATGGCGAAGTGTCGAGCGGGTTTCCCCGCCAACGGCTCGGCCACCCGGCGCAACTCGACAGCACGTTGCTCTACCTCGTCTCACCCGCCTCTGAGTTCGTCACCGGCACCATCGTCAAAGTGGACGACGGGCAGAATCCACGCTGACGGTCGGAGTCTGCACGCGAGATGGAGCGGCGTTACTCCGTGATGCCGAAACGCTGCAGGTCGTAACAGGCGATGGCGTTGGACCGTAGGAACTGGCGCGCCTCGTGCGCCGAGAGCCCTGATTCCGCGATCATCTTCTCGGCCACCTGCTTCGATTCGGGGAAGGTCGAGTCCGCGTGGGGGTAGTCCGTCTCGAACATGATCTGGCTCATGCCGACGTGGTCGCGTAATGCCAGCCCGACCGAGTCGTCAAAGACGCAGGCGAAGACCCGGTTGGGCACGTAGGAGCTGGGGGGTTCGGGGATCAGGTCGTAGATGCTCGGGTCGTAGTTCTTGCTCCGCCGCCACGCGCTGTCGAGACGCTCGAGGATGAACGGCATCCAGCCCACCTGGCTTTCGCTCAGTGCGATCTTGAGGGAGGGGTACCGCGGCAGCGCCCCGCACAGCAGCCAGTCGACCAGAGCATGGACCGAGTTCTCCGACGTGAGTGTCACCAAGGAGATCATGGGAGCACCGGGAGAGCTCTGGGGCATTTTGGACGACGAGCCGATGTGCATGTTGATCACGGTCTCGGTCTCGGCGCAGGCGGCGAAGAAGGGGTCCCACGCCCCGCCGTGGATGCTCGGAAGCCCGAGCTCCGAAGGACTCTCGGAGAACGCCACCGCGTGCGATCCCAGGTCGGCGCAGCGACGAACCTCCGCCGCAGCCAGTTCGGGGTCCCACAAGGGGATCAGGGTCAAGGGGATCAGGTGGCCGGCGCCCGCGCCACCGCACCACTCCTCGATCATCCAGTCGTTGTAGGCCCGCACGCACAGGCGGGCCAGCTCCATGTCGGCGCGGTCGAGGAAGAGTTGCCCGCAAAAGCGCGGAATGGTCGGGAAGCACAAGCTTGCCTCGGTGTGGTTGAGATCCATGTCGGCCAAGCGATGCGCCTGGTCGAAGCAGCCTGGCAACATGTCGTCGTAGGTGACGGCGGTGGTGGGAACGGCGTCGGCCAGCGGACCGACGGCGGTGAGATCACCCCGGAGCGGCGAGCAGGTGTCCTCGTAGTACCAGACGTCGCACCAGCGGTCGTCCGGTCCGTCACCCAGAACGAAGTTCGGCTTCTTGGTGACGTCAAAGGCGATCTTGCCCTTCTGACGCACCGTGCGCGGCCCTTGTTCGAGGTACTTCGAGGGCAGGCGATCCTGCCAGAGCCGGGACGGCTCCACCACGTGATCGTCGACCGATATGAACTTCGGCAACTCCATGTCCGACATCAGCGGGGCATCCTCATGCGAGTCGACGGACCGGCCTCAGGCGTCGGCGGGTATCGGCACGGTGCGGGTGGCGCGCCCCGACCGAAGGACAGTGCCCGGCCGCTCCCCGGTGTACGCCCCGCTGGACACGATCTCGACGCCGTTCACGAACACGTGCTCCACCCCGCGTGCACCACCGGTCAACCGCCAGCCCCCGGCCGGCAGGTCGCTCACGGCGCGGACGGGCTCGGGGCCGAGGGTGGTGGGGTCGAAGACGACGATGTCGGCGTGCCATCCCAATTCCAGCCGCCCGCGGTCGATGAGCCCGTACATCTGGGCCGGCACGTCGGTGACCAGGCGCACCGCCTCCTCGAGCGCGATCAGCTGCCGGTCGCGCACCGAAGGGCCGACCAGGGAGGAGATGCAATTGAACGTCCAGATGGTGTCCAGGTGGGCACCGGCATCCGACCCGCCGATCACCACCCGGGGGTCCCGCCACAATTCGCTGCGCAGCCGCCAATTCTCCTCGGTGTCGTCGATCGAAAGGGGCACCAGGCCGGTACGGAGGTCGTCGGCGACCACGACGTCACACAGGGCATCGAAGGCGCTGACCCCGCGCTCCCGCGCCACGTCGCCCGCCGTGCGGCCTTCCCAGCGGGCGTTCGCGTCGCTGACCGTCTCGGAGAACGTCGTGTCCTCCCAGTTCGCCCACCAGGGTGCCCCATGGCTCGCCTCCTCGAGCCGCCGGCGGACGGCAGGGTCCAGCAGCGCACGCACGCGGGCGTCATGGGGCATGGTCATCACGTCACCCCAACCGGGGAGCATGTCGTAGACGAAGCCGGTGTCGAAGGACAGGCGCATGGCCTGCGGGTCAGGCAAGGTGAGCGGGATCACCCGTGCCCCGTGGCGCGCGGCATGGTCGGCCGACGCCAACTTGTTGCGCAGCTTGTCCTCGCCCCCGAGCACCCCCAGCAGATTCCAGTTGACGGACCGGCGGCCGGCCAATGACATGTCGGTCATCAAAGAGATGTCCTCGTCCGTGAAGTAGAACTCCGCGGTCGGGACGATCTCCATGATGGTGCCGGCATGGTCGCGCACGGTCGAGGAGAGAGCCAGGATCTCCTCCACACTGGCATGGCGCGACGGCACCGGTTCACCCGTGTGGTCGCGATGGGACCCTGCCCGCGATGTCGAGAACCCGAGTGCGCCGGCGTCGATGCTCTCATGGGCCATCCGCACCATGGCCGAGATCTGGTCCTCCGACGCGGTGCCTCCGACCGCCTGCTCACCCATCACCAAGCGCCGCATGGTGGAGTGCCCGACGAGGAATCCGGCATTGACCGCGATCCGCCCCTCGAGCGCATCGAGCCATTCGCCAAAGGTCGACCAGGTGAAGTCGAGAGCAGCCTCGAGCGTCGCGACGGGCATCCCCTCGACCCGGGCCAGCATCCTCATGATGTAGTCGGTGGTCGACGACGACACCGGGGCAATGGTGAAGCCGCAGTTTCCCCCGACGATCGTCGTCACCCCGTGGAGCGGCGACGGGCTCACGCCGCCGTCCCAGAGGATCTGTGCGTCGTAATGGGTGTGGGGGTCGATGAAGCCGGGTGCGACCACCTTGCCGGTGGCATCGACGGTGCGCCGAGCCGTTTCATCCACCTGGCCGACGGCGACGACCCGCCCGGCGCGCACGCCGACGTCGGCCCGACGCCCAGCGGACCCGCTGCCGTCGACCACTGTCCCTCCCTTGATGAGAAGGTCAAGCACGGGGCGTCACCGCGGGTCGGCCCGGGCCCACGAGCAGTCTCACATCAGCCCTCGGTGACGCCCATGGCGTCCTGGCCCCCGACCGGCGCCAGCCCACCGGGCTGCTTGAGGTAGAGGCTCATCCGACGGATCAACCCGTCGTCATTGAGGTCGAAGACGATGGTCTCGGGAATGTCGGTCATCACCCCATCGAGCTCCAAGTGCTCGATGAACTGGCCGAACGCCACCTTTTCGCCCGGCGTGTACACGATGCGCTCGATCTGGAGCTCATAGTCGGCCCCCATGGTGGGGACGACCCCCTCGAGGAAGTCCACGTACTGGTCGACGTCGGTGAACACGTCGAGGTAGGGCCCGGTGCGCGTGAAGTCCGCGGCGTCGAACACGCCCTTGAGCTTCTCCCACTGGTGGGAGCCGTAGTACGTGACGTAGTCCTCAACCGCACCCATTGGTATCCCCCCGGTATCGCTGCTGTAACAATCCTCATACCTTAAGGGTCGACCAAAGTGCCGTCAACGAGGCTGGCGCCCCGCTTGTGAACGGCGTTCGGTGATCGTAGGGTGCCTCATCGGCCTTGGTTCGTGGCCGGACACGTTGTGCGGTGACGTGAAACGGAGGGGTGGATGTTCGAGGTCTGGTTGGCGTCGGTCCACGTTGCGGGGTCTGCCGTCGCCGTGGGCCGCAGGGCCGAATCGGAAGGGTTCGACGGCATCAGTTTCGGCGATACCCAGAACCTGGCTGCCGATCCGTTCGCCGGGCTGTGCCTGGCTGCGACGGCGACCGAACGGCTCGGCCTGATGGTGGGTGTGACCAATCCCGTGACCCGCCTTCCCGCCGTCGTCGCCGCCGCTATCGCCACGGTCCAGGCCGAATCCGGGGGCCGGGCCGTGCTCGGCTTGGGCCGAGGGGACTCATCGTTGGGCCACATCGGCCGGGTGCCCGCGTCCGTCGAGGTCACGGCCCGATTTGCCGAGGAGGTGCAGGCATATCTGCGTTCTGACGTCGTCGACATTGACGGGTACCCGAGCCAGATCCCGTGGATCGCCGGAACCGGCCGGCCCAAGGTGCCGCTCGACATGGCGGCCACGGGCCCGCGCATGCTGGCACTGGGCGCTCGCTGTGCCGAGCGCCTCACGATCAACGTGGGCGCGCTGACCGACCGCCTGGCCTGGGCCATCGACATCGCGCGGCAGGTACGCCGGGAGGCGGCGCAGGCCACTCCGCTCTCCCTCGGGGCATACCTGGTGATAGCCGCACACCCCGACGCCGGGGTCGCCCGGGATTTGGCCCGGGGCTCCGTGGCCCCCTACGCGCACTTCTCCGGCATGCCGGGCGGTGATGCGGCTGGGTTGAGCGAGCATGACCGTGCCGTGATCGACGCGGTGACCGCCGACTACGGCCTGAGCGGTCACAGCACCCGGCATCCGTCGGAATCGGTCAGGCGTGGTGAGCAGCAGCCTCTCCACGCGCAGCATCTCGACGACGGTTTCGTCGAGCGGTTCGGTGTGGTGGGCACGCCGGAACACTGTGTGGCCAAGCTGGGCGAGGTGGCCGCGCTGGGGATCGAACGGGTGTTGCTGGTCGAGGGGCGTGCCGCATCGGCGCCCGAAGAAGAACGCCGGGCTCATCGATGCCTGGTCGAAGATGTGTTACCCGCCCTACGGCAGGCGACATCGTGATGAACGAGAGCAGGAGGCTCCCATGACCGCGCAACCATTCGATGGAATGTGCATCATCGATGCGGACACGCATCTCACCGAACCCCACGATCTGTGGACTTCCCGCGCCCCGGCGGCGTTCCGGGATCGCGTGCCGCAGGTGCGAACGATCGACGGGACCCCGATGTGGGTGGTCGACGGGGTCACGCTCTCGCGCGCCGGCGGTTCGGGCGTGGTCGGGCGGGACGGCGTCAAGGTGCCGGGCACCGAGTTCTTCAACTGGAGCATCGAAGACGTCCACCAGGGTGCGTACTCCATCCCGCACCGTCTGGCGATGATGGACGAACAGGGCATCTGGGCCGAGATCGTCTACCCCAACACCGTGGGCTTCGGGGGGCAGAATTTCCGGCACGTGGCCGATCCGGCCCTGCGCCGCCTGGCGATCGAGATCTACAACGACGCCATGGCCGAGATCCAGGAGGAGTCGGGCGGCCGCCTTCTGCCGATGGGGGTCCTGCCGTTCTGGGACCTGGATCTGGCGGTGGCGGAGATCGAGCGGATGCAACAACTCGGCCTCCACGGCATCAACACCACGTCCGCCCCCCACGACCACGGGCTGCCCGACCTCGGCACGGCGCACTGGGACCCGGTCTGGGAAGCAGCCAGCGACCTTGGACTTCCGATCAACTTCCACATCGGGTCCAGCGAATCGGCCATGTCGTGGTACGGAACCGTGCCCTGGCCGTCCCTCAACGAAGGGTGCAAGCTCGGCCTGGGCTCGGCCATGCTCTACATCAACAATGCAACCGTCGTCGGCAACATGATCTACTCGGGTGTCCTCGAACGATTTCCGACCCTTCAGGTCGTCTCGGTCGAAAGTGGCGTCGGATGGATCCCCTTCATTCTGCGTGCATTGGACTACCAGGTAGGCGACATGGCACCGGGTGCCATCGACCACCTCAGCATGAAGCCGTCGGACTACTTCCGGCGACAGTTCCACTCCTGCTTCTGGTTCGAAACCGAGGGCATCGGTGACGCCATCGAGGCAATTGGTTGGGAACATCTCATGTTCGAGACGGACTACCCGCATCCCACGTGCACCTACCCCGACGGGCTGAAGTACGCCGCATCCGCCCTCGCCGGCATCGAGGACGTGTCGGTCCGGGAAGGCATCATGGGCGGCAACGCGGCCAAGTTGTACCGGATCACCCTGCCCGTGACGCCATAGTGGGCGCATCACGCCAATGAAGCTCAAGGACCTCCGCGTCGTCGACCTGGCGGGCAGCCTCCCGGCGGCGTACTGCACCAAGCTGCTGGCCGATGCGGGGGCTGATGTGGTGGTGGTCGAACCACTCGATGATCCCGAGGCACGCTGGCCCGGGATCCCGGGCCTGTTCGAGTACCTGCACACGTCCAAGCGATCGGTGTCGCGAGGACACGAGGATCAATTGGTTCGTGCGGCGGACATCGTCGTCGCCGGGGTGGACTTTGCCGTCGCGGCGGCGCAGCAAGCCAACCCCAACCAGGTCATCGTGACCATCAGCCCGTTCGGGACGTCGGGCCCGTGGGTTGGTCGTGCCGCCACGGAATTCACGCTGCAGGCAGCGTGCGGCTCCACCGGTGGCCGCGGCTTCCCCGATTCGACACCGCTTGCGGCGGGCGGCCGGGTGGGCGAGTGGCTGACCGGCACCTACGCCGCGGTCGGGGCGCTCGCCGCGTGGTGGCGGGCCGATCACACCGGCATGGGCGGCCACGTCGACGTGTCCATCCTCGACGCAATGTCCATCGGCATGGTGACCTTCCCCTCCGTGTTTGCGGCCTTCGCAACCAGCTGCGGAAGACCGCTGATGACGGCGTCGACGCGGAGGATCGAGGTCCCCTCCGTGGAGCCGACCGCCGATGGTTGGGTGAACTTCACGACGAACAGCGCCCAGCAGTTCGCGGACTTCGCCCTCCTCATAGGGCATCCTGAAATCGCGGAGGACGAACGCTACGCCCGCGCCACCGCGCGCTTCGAGCATCGCGACGAATTCTGGGATATGACGAGGGCGTACACGCGACCCCGGGCATCTGCCACGGTGCTCGAAGAGGCAGGTCTCCTGCGCATCCCGGTGGCGCCGGTGCTCGACGGTGCGACGGTGGCCCAGTTCGAGCAGTTCGTGGCCCGCGGGGTCTTCGTCGATCATCCTTCGGGTCGTTTCCGCCAGCCACGGATTCCCTTCCGCCTGCACGATGTCCTGCCACGTCCGTTCGGCCCGGTGCCCGGGCCGGGTGCACACGACGGAGCGGTCGATTGGGAGCCCCGGCCAACGAGGGAAGGTGCTGCGGACCACGAGGCCGTCCTTCCTCTCGCCGGCCTACGCGTGCTCGATCTGACCGCGTGGTGGGCCGGACCGTGCGCCACGCAGGTGCTCGCGTGCCTCGGCGCAGACGTGATCAAGGTGGAGTCGGTCATGCGCCCGGACCTCATGCGCTTCTCCAGCACGAAAGCGCCTGGCGATCCGCAGTGGTGGGAGTGGGGACCACTGGCCCACGCGGCCAACACCAACAAGCGTGGGATCACCCTCGACCTGACAAGCTCCGAAGGCCACGACCTGGCACTGCGCCTCTGCGCCACGGCCGACATGGTGTTCGAGAACTTCACGCCCCGGGTCATGGAGCAGTTCGGCCTGCAGTGGAACCGCCTCCACGACGTCAACCCCCGGCTGAATCTCGTGCGGATGCCGGCCTTCGGCCTCGACGGCCCGTGGCGTGACCGTCCCGGTTTCGCGCAGACGATGGAGTCGTTGACCGGCATGGCAGCGGCGACCGGGTGGCCCGGCGGTTCCCCTGTCCTCGTAGGTGGCGCGGGAGATCCCATTGCCGGGCTCCACGCCACCTTCGCCTCGTTGGTGGCGCTCTGCACCCGGGACGAGCACGGGCGCGGGTTCCTGGTCGAAGCGACCATGGTGGAGGCCGCACTGAACGCTGCCGCGATGTCCGCCATCGCCTTCCAGCTCTCCGGCCTGGCGCATGGGCGCTTGGGCAATCGCAGCGGCATGGGCTCGGCGCCCCAAGGGGTCTACCCGTGCGCGGGAACGGACCAGTGGTTGGCTCTCGAGGTCGAGAACGATGACCAATGGACGCAGCTTTGCGGTGTGCTGGGGTGGCCCACGGAGGCCGCCAATGGTGAGGCGGCACCCCCCCACCTGGCGCGTGCCTCGGCCAGGATGGCGCAGCACGACGTGCTCGACCGGTGGTTGGCCGCCACCACGGCGCAGTGGGACGCCGGCGAACTGAGCGAGCGGCTGGTGGGCGTCGGGGTTCCCGCTTCAGTGGTCATCCGTCCATTCCTCGTGGTCGACAACCCACAGATTCAGCACCGCGGCCTCTTCGAGACGGAGGATCACCCGGTCACCTCTCGTCACCAGCTGCCGGGGCTCCCCTTCTCCATGTCGGGCATCACGGCCTGGGTCCGCACCCCCGCGCCCCTGCTGGGGGAGCACAACGACGAGGTCCTGAGCGAGCTGGGCGTCGACGCGGCAGAACGGCAGCGGCTACGCGACCTCACGGTGATCGGCGAGGAGCTCGTCGGCGCATGAGCCCATGGGCGCTGTGAGCGCCGGCATAGATGTTTTTCGATAACTACACCGTGCGGTTTAGTTATCGAAAAAACAATGTAGGCCCGCTGACCGCCTCAGGCGCCGGAGGAGCGCGCCGTTCAGGCGGGCGGTGTCGGCGTCAGCGCTGCTGCGGGGTCTAGTCCGAAGAACGCGCAGGGCGTGTCGACGAGGACCTTGCGGCGGACGTCGGGCGGGCATCCCTCGAAGATCTCATCGAGCCAGCGGGCCGACTCGGGAAACGACGAGACCGAATGCGGAAAGTCCGAGCCCCACATGATGTGATCGATGTCCAGCAGATCGCGCATGCGCAGCGCCAACGGGTCGCGCACGATGCCGAAGGAGAAATGACGCCAGATGTACTCGCTCGGGCGCATGGCCAAGTCGACGCCGTACCAATGCTTGAAGATCGAATACGAATCATCGAGCATGTAGAGCAGTCCGGGTATCCAGCTGGCATTGGTCTCGGCGAAGTAGATCCGCAGATCGGGGAACCGGTCGAGCACGCCCGAGAGGATCATGCGGACGATCCCGACCACCGGCGGGGGCATCGTCCGCGACAACATCGACATCTCCAGATCGAACGTGCCCCGGGCCGACTGGACCAGGAGCGGATTCGAACGATTCCCCATGGCGGAGTGGGCAGTGATGGGGACGCCGAGGTCCAGAGCGGCCTGCCAGAAGTGGTCGTCCTCGGGAGCGGGCGAGCCCGACCCGTTGGGGAACGACCCGAGACACACGGATCGAAGACCGATCTGGCGGGCTCGCTTCAATTCCGCGATGGCGTCCTCGAGCCCGGATGCGGGAATGACCGCATTGCCGATCAAACGGTCGGGAGCGACCACGCAGTAATCCTCGGCCAGGAAGTCGTTGAAGGCCCGTACCATCGCGACGTAGGCCTCGCCGTCCTCGATGTTCTCGATGAAACGGGAAATGAAGACGGGCGGGTAGAGCACCTCGGCGTCGATGCCGTCGCGGTCCTGCTCGCTGAGGCGTTGCCTGGCGTCGCCCGTTCCCGGGACGGGCGAACCATCGGGCTCCCAGTAGGACCCACCCTTCACCTTGAGGGGGCGGCCGGCGGCGACGTTCTGCCCGTTGTGGATCAAGGGGCTGCCCTCGACGATCCACCCCTCGCCGCCCGTACGAAGCTTGATGAGGCGCGGGGCGCGATTCAGATGCTCCTCGGGGATGTGGCGGACCCAGGCATCAGGCGGTATCTCCAGATGGCCGTCACACGAAATCACCTCGTAGTGCCGAATCTTTTCAGTCATCGGACGGCACGCTCCCTCCTTGCCACGACCGGCGCCGACCTCAGGCGCTGATCTCTATCCCGAAGTAGCGCTCGAAGATCTCGTCGCTTTGGAGGTCGTCGGCCGGGCCCGAGAAGACCACCTCACCCCGATTGAGCAGGCAGGCCTCGTCGGCCA
>PMLV01000099.1 GCA_003160635.1 Acidimicrobiaceae bacterium
GAGACCTTTCCGTGCAACAGGGAGGTTAGCGATGACGTCAAGGGCTACGAGAACCCTGCAGGGTCGCAAGCCTCGGTGGGAGCGGTCTGCCTTCTCGTAAGGGGAACGCTGTTACGGTCATTTCGACATTCCGCGATCCAGACCGACTCATCACCATATGCCGATGGCTTTTCGGGACGCCCAGAGGTATGCAAATGCCGGCGGAATTGCTCGATGGTCCTTTCCCATTCGACTCACTTCCCGGTCTTCCAGGAATGTGATCTGGCTGTCACGCTTGAGGGGGCGGAAGGGCCAGCAATCAAGCGGAATTAGCGGGTTCTCTCCGGGTTGACGAATGCCCGAATGTTGTTCGATGGGGGTCAACGCACTTTCGTCACGCAATCAAAGTTGGCCAATAAGGATGACCCCCCGTAAGCAACGAAAGGCAGCGTGATGCGGGTAAATGGCAGGAGTCGCAAGATGCCCGCCATCACAAAGAACGCTTGAAATCCCAGGAGAAGTGTTAGCCCTGTAGCGAGAAGCTTTGAGAAGTCCGACCGCGCCGTTTTGGGCGACTCGAAGACCTGACCCAACAATCAAGACGAACGCGGTGACCACCGCCGCGGCACCTACAAGGCCGAGCTCCTCGCGCCCCAGACTGTCGCCGTAAGCCGATCGGCATCCGGTGCGAACCAGCCAATCCTTCAGGCCGGTGTTCTGGTGTCCGTAGGGGATCTCAGCACCGGTCACCGCTAGACGACCGAGCATCATCGGCGCCTAAGTCAATTCATGCACGGCCACTTCGTACGCAGCGAGTGAACCCTTGAAGATCCGCGGTCAACTCCTTGATCTGAAGAAGTAACAATCTGCCCCCTCCCGGCCATATCTGATTTGATGGGCAACCAAAGGGGTATCGAGTGGCGGCTACAAGCGATGAGCGGTTCGAGCGCTTTTATAGAGATCACTTTCAGCGTGTGGCCGCCTATCTGCTGGCGCGTTCCGACCGCGTTATTGCTCAAGATGCATTGGCGAGAACGTTTGAGGTCGCTTGGCGACGAATTGATGACATTCCAGACGACGCTCTCCCCTGGCTAATCGGCGTCGCACGCAAAGTACTCACTGACCTGCGCAGATCTCGCGGTCGTGCCGATGCGCTGTTCGAGCGAATGTCGAGTGCCATTGCGGGGAATCGAGAGGCGCCCGATCACGCCGAAGCGACGGTTGACCGGCTGATTGCTCTTGACGCGCTTCGATCCCTTCGGAGTCTAGATCGCGAAGCACTGCTGCTGATTGCTTGGGACGGCCTTACAGAGAAGCAGGCGGCCCAGGCTCTGAGATGTTCACGAGGTGCCTTTGCTCTGCGTCTTTACCGAGCTCGCGGTCGGCTGAGGGAGCTCATACAACAACGAACGGCCGATGAAGAACCGCTATCCACGCAAATGACATCGGTACGTGCCGCAAAGGCTCTACCACTTCAAGCCTTCGAGGAGTCGATATGAGGCATCACGCCACCGTCCTTCTGCGCGACTTGCGTCACCATGACGCTGTTCAGGTAGAAGAGGCCCTCTCTGCATCTTTCAAAGCAGATTTGTTGCACTCAATCCTGCGTAGCGACCCTCTAGCGCCCATCGCGAATCTCAGAACCCAAGAGAACGTCGAGACTTCCAAGCAGATTGCGTCCATCAAACCAAATGGAACTGGCGCACGACTATCGGGAGAGTCTTCAGTCCGCCGTCAAGGTCGTTCGTTCAAGGTATCGATCATCGTGGGGGCTGCCGCGGTTCTCGCCGCCGTGATCGTGTCCCAGGTTGTCCCGGCCACGTCTGATGGACCGCCTTCGGTAGCTGCAGCCGTTCTCACTCAAGCTGCAACGGCGGCAGGTGACCAACCCCCCGTCGTACTCGAACCGGGGCAGTTTCTCTACAGTGAAATCCGGACCCTTCAGTCGGTGACATGGGCCCTGGGTAATAACGAGCCGTCCTGGCAGTTCGACACCACGCAAGACGAGACGATTCAGACCTGGCAAGCGGCAAACGGATCTGGTCGCGAACTCATCACGTATACCGGACCGCCTCAGTTCACCACACCAGCAAGTCGTGAAGGCTGGGTTCTCTCGGGTGAGCCGTCCATTTCGCCGCCCACCAACACGCCTAGTGGGCAAATGGACACGACGCTCATTCCTACGCAGCCGGTGGGGAAAGGCGTCCCAGGCAATGAAGGTACCCCCGGCGAAACACCTCCAGATGACTCGAGTCTGCCGACCGATCCGGACTCTCTCCGACAGGTCATACAGCATGGAGGACCGGGCATTCCATCATCGGTCGCTGCCAACGTAATCGACGCATCCTCTCCCGCCGGCACCTTTGGGACCGCGGCCGAGATACTCGAAACACCCGCCACGGGAATCTCGCCGGCACTCCGTTCAGCCCTTTTTCAGGTCATGGCGAGTGTGCCCGGAGTGGAACTCCTTGGCCGGGCGACCGATCGAGTCGGACGCAGTGGCACCGAAATCGCGAGCCCGATCAATAGCGGCGGATTTCGCTATGAGATCATTATCAATCGCTCGACTGGGCAAGTCCTCCAAACTCAGTACGTCCTCGTCGATCCCTCTCAGTTGCCACCTGTGGACCAGAAGTATTTTGGAGACACAGCGGGCGAAGCTCAAGGGTGGACGGTCTATCTCGGTTCGGGAATAGTGACCTCCACCTCTTCTGCGCCTGCTTCGTTACAGTCCTGACGATGACGCAGTCTCGGCTCTAGTCGCGTCGCAGAGGTCCTTGATCTGGCGGCCATGGAGTCGCAGACCGTCGTGGTCCCCTTCGCCCCGATTGAGGAACGGCAACTGATGCGTCCTCGAAGATCCGACTCGTGCACATACCGTCCCGCAAGCCGATCCTTGAATGACCACGTAGCCGGACGCCTACCAGGGCTCCATTCCCAGGAGACGCCTACCTTGATGGCTCAGTCTTGCGGGTGGGCCGGGTTCAACTCGGTCGTGCCCTGGCTTCCAACGCCACCATGGTGGGGCGATTCCCGCGTTGTGGTCGGCGATGTTTGCCACGGCTTCTTCGGGGGTGCCGGTCGGGAACATTTGGAGGTAGAAGACGGCTCGGGGCTGGTCACCCAGGTTCCGGACGGTCCCGTGCGGCAGGTGATGGTCGAACACAAGCAGGTCGCCAACGTCAAGTGACACCTCGATCGTTTCGTCTTCACCGACAAGATCTGGTCGGTACTCTGTCCCGTAGGAGGTGGTCATCCAGTCGTCGGGCCAGCGATCCCGGTTGCCCATGACACCAGGCGCGCATCGAAAGCCGCCGCAGCCCGCCGGGCTGGCGGTCAACGCCACCAAGCCCTGATACCACTGCTGCTCACGGTCGCGTGGGTCGACATCCCAGTGCAAAGGCAGCGCGTCTGCTCGGCCTGGCTGCCATGGTGGAGTGAAGCGGCACGAGTTGCGATCGACCCACAGTCGCTCGGTGCCCCACACTGTGCTCCAGATGGCGTGGAGATCCGAGAGCTCGCGGATGTTCCACTGGCACTGGTGCCCCCACAACGGCACCTGATCAATCTCGTGTGAGACCCGTTCCCAGCTACTCGGCTTGTCAATCCAGATGTCAAGCTCGTGGCCAATGGCCTCGAGGACCGCTTGGCACAGGGTGGTTGGCACGGCATTTCTGACGACGATGTAGCCGTCGTTGGTCAGCCCTGAACGGACGGCCTTCACATCGATAGGCATTGTCATGTAATCCTCCAGTCGGTTCCAGTCAGTAACGGCACGACACTGGGACTCTTGGAGGAGCACGAGCAAGTTTGCGTGTAGCGGGTCAATACCTATGCATGGGCACACGATATCGCGGGTTGCCCGCAAGTCGATCCGGAAGCGGTGACGGCTCCCTGCGCAGATCCGGACTTTGGCCGAGCATCTGGCAGGATCTGCGGTATGGATGACGGCAGCGGGACCGCGAACGGCATGCGCTTCGGGATCACCGAAGCCGCTCATCACGGGGACGAGCGCACGGCTCTGCTGGGAGTCCTGCAGCGGCAACGAGACCTGGTTGGCTGGAAACTGCGGGACGCCTCGGACGAGGTGCTAGGCGTGGCGACGACCCCGACCGGCATGAGCCTGCCCGGCCTCGTACGTCACCTAACGAATGTGGAGCGCTCGTGGCTGCGTGACGTCTTCGCCGGCCAACAAGGCCTCGCATACGACTGGACAGAGCAGAATCCCGAGGCAGAGTGGCGGGTGCCGGCGGGTACGAGGATGGCCGACCTATTGGCCGGCTACGTCGTCGAGTCCCGTCAGTGCGACGCAGTCGTGACGGCCGCGCGGTCGCTCGACATCGTCTCGGTTCGGCGCAACATGTCGCTACGATGGATCCTGCTGCACCTAATTGAAGAGACCGCCCGTCACCTCGGGCACATCGACCTGCTGCGTGAGCAGGCAGACGGCAGCACGGGTGAAGAGCCGAGCCAGTAAGCGTCGTCCCACAACACGATCCATCCCCGGTTCAGAACCCGTCCATTGCCTGACCAGGCTACGGATGTCAGAGTTTGAGGGCATGACGAGCATCCAGCCCGAACTGTGGGTGGAAGGCGCGAGCGCGGCGGTCGCCTTCTACCAGACAGCGTTCGACGCCGTCGTGATTCACCGCGTCGGCCACGGGGACGACATCGTGGCTCAGTTGGCGGTCGGGACCGCCCAGTTCTGGGTGACTGAGGCGAATTCGAGCATGCAACGCCTCAGCCCCCGAGCCATTGGGGGAACCACGGGTAGAACACTGCTCGTTGTCGACGATCCCGACGCGGTGCTTGATCAGACCGTGAGTGCCGGTGCCACCGAGATCGCGCCGGTGGGCGAGGAGCACGGCTGGCGAATGGGTCGGATCGTCGATCCCTTCGGCCACGAGTGGGAGATTGGCAGGTCACTCGGAGTTTGGCCACCACAGGAGAATGGCCCGATTCAGTGGCAGTAGCGGAACGGGCTGCGGGCGGATCGGCGGCCCACTCCGATGGCGGCTGTCGCTGTCCGCAGGGAATCGCTAGCGGAGCCCGCCCAAACTTGTCGAGTATCCGTCATCGGTAGATATCCAGTGCTTCGATCAAGCGTCGACGGAACCTCTGTCCGAAGGAGTTCCCGCCCTCGACGTCCACGACAGCGAGGTGGGGCTGGTTGGGATGGGCCATATGATCACCGGCGTGATCCCCCCCCTGGGGGGTTGAGACGGGATCCACCCTTGGGTCAACCCCTGGGCTGACGCCAGAGCGCCCTTCGAGGCAGACACTGATGGCATGACACTCCCCGAATACCTGCTCAACATCTTCCTCGTTGCTCTGGTGGTCCTGCAGGTCCGGGGCCACAAGGTGACCAGGGCCCGCCTGGTGTTCCCCCTGGTCGTGACGATCTGGGTCTGCACCTCCATCCTCCGAGGCATCCCAACCGCCGGCAACGACCTCGTGCTCGTGGTCGGTGGCACGGCGCTCGGCGCCACCTTGGGAACCATGGCCGCACTGGCCACGACGGTTCGCCGCGACGGCCCCGGCGCGTTCGCCAAGGCGGGCGCCCTCGCGGCGGTCTTGTGGGTGGCGGGCATCGGCGCCCGGGTCGGCTTCTCGCTGTGGGTCACCCACGGCGGCGCACCGACCATCGCCCGGTTCAGCGCCGCCCACGACATCACCTCTGGAGCAGCCTGGGCCACGGCCTTTATCCTCATGGCGATGGCCGAGGTGGTGACCCGGACCGCCGGCCTCTACCTGAAGGCCCGTCGCTCTGGCGCCGTCATCGAGCGGGGCGGACTGCTCCGGTCGCCCGCCGTCGCTTGAACCTCGGGCCCCGAATGCCCCACAAGCTCGCCGCCAGGAGCGGCGGGCTTGTGGGGCATATTCCTTTGGTGCAGACGTGAGCACGGGTCACGCCACGCGGCCTGAGCCTCGGGGGCGCGGTGAACAGCGGGAAAGTGGGATCATTGTGTCCGTGGGGCTGGCAACCCAACTCCGAGCCCAGCTTGGGACCAGGACAGAGCGCATGCTCAGCGCCGCTCGCCTGGCTGCCCTTGCCGGCGTCTTGTTGGCCACGGCGCACCAACGGCCACCGAGCGGCGTGTCGGCGAACCACCCGATCAAATTGGCGCTCATGGTCTGTGCCGGGATCGGATGGCTGGGATGGATGGCCAGCCGCCGGCGCGGCGCCTCGGATCGGACGACATGGTGCTTCCTTGCCTTCCTGGCTGCGTCGGGGGGCGCCCTCGCGGCGTTTGCACCCAATGCCATCACGTTCATGGCCGTCGCCGGACTCGCTGCTGGCGTCGCGTTCGAGGGACTCCCGGCATCGGGCGTGGGAGCGATCGGCGTCGGCGCCCTCGTCGTGGCAACGTCAGCGGTCGGCAGTCCCACGGTCCTCATTGCCGAGGGTGCGGTCTCGGTGGCCGTCGGGCTCATGGTCGGCGCGAGCCGCCGTCAATACGCACAGCGGACGCTCCAAGCCGAGGAGCTCCTGGCCGAACGGGTCCGGGCCGACGCCGAGCGGGATCGAGCGACAGCGCTGGCCGAACGCAACCGGATCGGACGTGAGATCCACGACGTGCTGGCCCATTCGCTTGGAGCACTGTCGGTCCAATTGGACGCCGCCGACGCGCTCTTGGAGAGCGGCGACGATTCGACCAGAGCGCGCGAGCTGGTGCAACGGGCTCGGCGGCTTGCCGTCCAGGGTCTGGAGGAGACGCGCCAGGCGGTGCACGCGCTTCGCGATGAGCCGGTGGCCCTGGCCGAGCAACTGGCGTCCCTGGCCGCTCGTGACGATGCCGAGCTGGTCGTGACGGGTGCGCCCCGTCCACTCGCATCCGACGCAGCATTGGCGCTCTATCGCGCCGCGCAGGAGGCCGTTACGAATGCCCGCAAGCACGCGCCCGGGGCGCCGGTGTCGATCCGTCTTGACTTCGACGTGCACTCGACGACACTTATAGTCACGAACGGGCTCTGCCCGGACGCCGTCGCAAGCGACCTCAGGACGACGGGGGGTGGCTTCGGTCTCCAGGGCATGCGTGAGCGCATCGCGCTGCTGGGTGGACAGGTCGTGGCCGAGCCGAGCTCGATGGGTTTCACTGTTCATGTGGCGGTGCCGGGATGAGAGTCATCGTGGTGGACGATCAGACGGCCGTCCGCGAGGCCCTGGTCACGTCGCTCGAGACCATGCAGGGAGTTGAGGTGGTCGGGTCTGCCTCGGACGGTGAAGAGGCGGTCGAGCTGGTCGCGGCGGTGTCCCCAGAGGTCGTGCTCATGGACTTGCGTATGCCCCGGATGGACGGGGTCGAGGCAACGAGGCGGATCCGCGCCGACCATCCCGCAACCCAAGTGGTGGTGCTCACCACCTTTGCCGACGACGAGTCCATCGTCGGGGCACTCCGGGCGGGGGCGATCGGATACCTCACCAAGGACGCCGGCCGCGATCACATCCGCCGCGCCCTCGAAGCTGCCGCCTGCGGGCAAGCAGTCCTAGACCCGGAAGTCCAGGCCCGACTCGTAGAGGTCGCCACCTTGCCCGCAACGGGGGCCGGAAGCGGTCCCCTGCCCGACGGGCTGACCGAGCGAGAAGCGGAGGTGCTCCGACTGATCGCCGCTGGGCGCTCGAATGCGGAGATCGGGAGGGAGCTCTTCGTGAGTGAGGCCACCGTCAAGACCCATGTGAATCGAATCTTCGCGAAGACTGGCAGCCGAGACCGCGCCCAGGCGATCGCCTACGCACATCGTCGAGGTCTTGTCGGGTGACGCCAGGGCAGGGTCGGATCATCACCCAGGTGCCCAGATCGGGCCGTTCCCTGACTAGCAACAGTCGCGAGCACTTGGTTCCTCATGACGGCTCTTGGGGTCCGGACAACCAGCTATCGGCTATCAGATCGTGACAGAGGAGACGGCATTCATCGGCAGCGGTCGACTTCCTGCGTTCCTCTCGAGGTGTCCCACGGTGCAATAGAGACGTGGGGCATGCCTCCGTTGTGCCTGCTTGACGCACCCCGGCCCGCCGCACGGTCGCTTCGCCAGCGTCCCGCTGGCTGACGGGTATGACACGTAGAGGGCCATTGTCGGCCATGTATAGGTCTTTGTGCCTATTGCGTCACAGGACTAATTCCTCTGGTGCTGGAGACCGCCGATCCATACGGTGGGAATGCTCCGTGAGATGACCCCCAAAACACTGACGCCTCGCGGCACTTCGCCGAAAGGACATCGAATGTTCACCGCCCATATCCATGCGGAATTGATCGCTGCATTCTTCGGTGATGACGAACCCTGTTACGGCGAGTGCCAGTGTGCCCCGTGCCGAGCCTCGTTCCCGAATCCGTCCGCCCAAGATTGACACTTCGGACTGCGTTGGATTTGTTAGTACTGAATCGCCTGCATAACCGACGTACTGAGCTACCTCTGGTGAATGTGGCCAGGCGCTTAATCGCTTATCAATAGAGGACTAGGGGCTATCCATCTGACCGGACTCTCTCTGCGGGAACCACCAGATCTAGCGGATGACATCAACGTCCAGCTACAAGATGTTGTGGATGGTCCGGTCAGATGAATAGCCCCTAGAGGACTAATGGATCGGATTCCGAGGTGGCAACACCGGCCCGGGCTCGTCCGGCTGGAAGGCTTCGGTCCGATCGTGCTACGCAGGTCTCATGAGCAAGGTGGAAGTTACGGCCGAGCGCGCCATCGATGCGCCGGCCGAGACCGTTTACGGGTACCTGGCAAACCTGCAGGAGCACCGGCGATTCTTGCCTCCAGCCTTCTCCGACTTCGAGGTTGAGACAGGAGGGGTCGGTGCCGGATCGGTCGTGCGGTTCAAGGTGAGCGCCGGCGGGCGTGAACGCTCGTACCGTATGACCGTGGCCGAACCTGAGCCGGGTCGGGTCATCACCGAATCGGACAGCAACTCGAGCCTCGTCACCACGTTCACGGTGACCCCGCAGGGCGCCACCGCCCGCGTGCGTATCTTCACCAGCTGGGATGGGGCAGGGGGAATCGGGGGTTTCTTCGAACGCCTCTTCGCTCCCCGGGCCATGCAGAAGATCTACCTCGATGAGCTCGCACGCCTGAATGCGTACACGCTTCAGCGGGCCACACCTGGCTCCGCCGGCTGAACCTCAATCTTCGGCGGGGCCGCCCGGCTGAACCGGTCTGTCGGGGGTCCCCCGGGGAAGTGGGATGTCGTTGCGTGCGGCTCGATCGTTGCGTGCGGGCGTGGAGCGGGCGTCAATGAAACGCCAGCGGCCCGGCGGCATTTTCTGGACTCTCCGGGCCAGGTGGTGGCCGAAGGCCCGGATGGCGAGGTGGCGTACCGGGCCGATCATCAGCAAGAGTCCGACGGCATCCCCGATGAACCCCGGCACGCAGATCATGACGCCACCGATGAGGACCACCAGGCCATCGAGCAGTTCCCGGGTCGGCATCTCCCCCAACGCCAGACGTTCCCTGGTGTGAGCCAGCACGCCCGATCCGACACGGCGAACCACGAACGGCCCGAGCGCGCTCACGAGGATCAGGATCAGCAACGCCCACAGGAATCCCACGTGTTCGACCACGAGGACGAAGGCGGCGATCTCTGCGGCGACAATGAGCAGCACGCTGATGAAAAACACAATGCAGGGTAGCCCCCTCGACTGGGTCCGCCGAGAGCGCGCCCTTCAATCCGAAAGCGGATTCGCCGACCTTTGGCATCTCTCCCGAGACCGGCTTGGACCTCCAGCCAGCGTTTCGGTGACTCTTCGACGGTCTTCAGTGCGCGATTCTGAAGTCATCACAGAGGTGACCCGCTGCCGGCAGCATGGGTCGCGTTGGCCCGCCGAGACCAGCGCCTTATTGGGCGACCCTGGTACGCGTTGGCCAGATCCGCGGGAGTCGCCTCCAGTGCCTCGGTTACCTCGAGGACCACCGTGGCGACGGTATGCACTGTATGGTCCATGGGTATGGACCCACTGGTCGCCCACCAGCGGGCGCAGGACACCTTCGCCCATGTGCTTGTCAACGTGACGTCCGATCAGCTGTCGTCACCCACGCCGTGTCCTGAATGGGATGTGAAGGCCCTCATCGGCCATGTCATAGCGGGCAACCAGCGAGTCGTAGAGCGAGCCGGTGGCAATGTGGCGCCACTCCCCGAAGACCTCGGCGCCGCCCACCGCTCCTCTGCCAAGGCGGCGCAGGAGACCTTCGCTGAGCCCCAGGGCCTTGCCCGCACCTACCCGTTGCCCATCGGAGAACTTCCCGGCACCGCATTCATCGAGTTGCGGACAAGTGACCTTCTCGCCCACGCCTGGGACCTCGCCACCGCGACCGGACTGCCGACCGACCTCGACCCGGAACTGGCGGAATACGTACTCGCGTTCTCGAAGCAGATGATGAGCCGCCCTGGGCTCCGCGGTGATGGTCGTCCATTCGGTGAGGAGCAGCCTTGCGGCGACGAGCGCTCAGCGGCGGACCGAGTCGCGGCCTTCCTCGGCCGCAAGCTGAGCTGAAGGAGAGAGCAATAGTCGCCCCACCCGGCGTTCAGGGATGCTCTGAGTCAGCCATCGAGGTGCGGTAGTGAAGGAATACAACGCCGCTGCGGAACCGGCGCTCGCTGAGCAGTTCGAGGTCAAGTCGGACGCTGTTGGGCAGTGATGGTTTGCCGCCTCCCACGACAATGGGCGTCAGGAAAAGCTGGCATTCGTCGACGAGCCCAGCCTTGAAAGCCTGCGCTGCCAGGTTGGGGCCGCCCACGGTGATATCTCGTTCCTGGGAGGATTTCATCTCTTGGATCACCCTCGGGTCGAACTTGCGCTCTATGCGCGTGTTGGCGCTTGACACGGTTTCCAGCGACTTGGAGTACACGATCTTGTCGGCTGCCTGCCATAACTCCGTGAAGTCCCGTACGCAGGGCGGCTCGTCGGCAAGAGCCTGCGCGGTCTCCCAGTAGACCATCGTCTCGTACATCCGGCGCCCCGTAGAGGTAGGTGCCAACCGGTCGTTCCAGGTCATTGACGAAGCTGTGCACCTCCTCGTCAGGCGCCCCCCAGTCGAAGTTGCCATCTTCGTCCTCTATATACCCGTCGAGCGACGTGATCGCTGAGAAGATCAGCTTGGCCATGGTGATCACCTTTCGGAGGATCGGACTTCGTCCCAAGGTAGTGCGCCCAGTTACCTGAATCGAGTGACCCCGATGTGCCGGGAGTGAGCGGGTTAGCGCGGCGTTAGCAGTTGGACCCGCCCTGGCAACTCTCAGCGTCCCCTCTTGTGCGAAGTTCGGTGGCTTGCAGATCCATCGGTGTACAGCTCGTAGCGCATCGAGTTCCCCAAAAGCCGATCGCTTGTTGGGACGAGCGGCCGCAGCGTTAGACACCGCCCCACATTGATCGGTTTGCAGTGCCGCATGTGACAATCAGCAGACATCCCAGGTTTCAGCATTGGCGAGCCACTGAACAGTGGCTTCCCGGCCGGAAGCTATTTCGTCCTGTCATGAGTGACGGAACTGAGTGACCCGACCTGACCCGACCTGCGGAAGCGGCAACTGGGTGTTTACCTGATCGTTTCCCCAATTCCGAGAGTATGAAACGATGTTCATGCTCCCTATATTGGATTGACCCTGTTACAGAGTCGACCACGTCTAGTGGGCCACCTTTCACCTATCTCTGCTGGTTCAACAACTGCTGCATCCACAATGAGATCGGGAAAAGATCCGCCGGCAGCGGTTGAAGAGAGACATCACAGACAAACGCGTCTGTTTGAAACCAGGGCCGATTCACGTCGGTTCCGTGAGCTAAGTTCTCGCAGCAACGTCCAAATGTGGCGGCTCGGATCTGTATTGGACCGGTCGACAACGAGGGGAGCAGGAGCGAACACGTGGTCGAGAGCACGGCCCAGATCCCAGAGGAAATCAAACCGCCTGCCGGTTCCCGGCACCGCGATGTAGCTGTGACGGTCCACGACCTGCGCAAGGCCTACGGTGCGGTGAATGCAGTCGACGGAGTGAATCTGGAGATCTCCCGCGGAGAGGTTTTCGCGTTGCTCGGGCCGAACGGCGCCGGCAAGACCACGACCGTCGAGATCCTCGAGGGCTACCGTCATCGCGACGAGGGACAAGTGACGGTGCTCGGCTTCGACCCAGAACACCAACGCACCGCCCTGAAACCGCACATCGGCATCGTCCTGCAATCGACCGGGGTCGAGCGCTATCTCACCGTCGCCGAGACGCTCGCCATGTACGCGGACTTCTACCCGCACCCCAGGACACCCGAGGAAGTGATCGACCTTGTGGGTCTCGCCGCGAGGCGCGATGCCCGCGTGACGACCCTCTCAGGCGGCCAGCAGCGCCGCCTCGACGTCGGGGTCGCCCTTGTCGGCGACCCGGATCTTCTCTTCCTCGACGAGCCCACGACCGGCTTCGATCCTTCGGCTCGCCGGGAGGCTTGGCATGTCGTGAAGAGTCTCGCCGAGCTTGGAAAGACCGTACTGCTCACGACGCACTACATGGACGAGGCGCAATTCCTCGCCGACCGCGTAGCGGTGATCTCCGCCGGTCGGATTGTCGCCGAAGGCCCACCTTCGAGCCTTGCCGGACGCGATCAGGCAAGCGCGAGGGTGAACTTCCGCCTCGCTCCGGGAGCGATTCTCCCTTCGGACCTGCAAGGGGGCCCTGTGAGTGACGGGCGCATCGAGCTGGTCGCCGAGAACCTCACGACAACCCTGCACCGCCTCACGAGCTGGGCCGTCGAGCGCGGCATCGAGCTCGAGGACTTGCAGGTTGTGAGGCCAACCCTTGAGGACATCTACCTCGAACTTACGGGGGGGCCGCCGGACGGGTCCCCAGGCGGGACCACAACTGAGATCCCAGAACCGAGGTCCCGCCGGCACGGTCTCCACAACCGAGGTAGAAGCCGGGGCGAAGGGTGAACGCCAGATCGCTCACGGCACGTCAGGTCGGATACGTCAACAAGGCGTTCTGGCGCAACCCCGCGTCGGCATTCTTCACCTTCGCGTTCCCGCTCATGTTCCTAACCTCGCTGTTGCACCCGTTTG
>PMLV01000057.1 GCA_003160635.1 Acidimicrobiaceae bacterium
AGCCCATTGTCGGAGGGGCAGCGACGCCGGATGGACTCGGTTACTGGATGGTGGCGTCCGATGGGGGTGTTTTCTCGTTCGGTGATGCCACGTTTTCCGGGTCGGAGGGATCCACGCATCTCAATCAGCCCATAGTGGGCATGGCCAGCGACGCAACCGGTGGCTACTGGTTGGTGGCGGCCGATGGGGGGGTATTCACGTTTGGAGGGGCACCATTTTTTGGGTCGACAGGCGCGCTCGCTCTCGTCAAGCCGATAGAGGGTATTGCCGCTACCGCCGACTCCGGCGGTTACCGGATGGTGGCTTCGGACGGCGGAATATTTGACTTTGGCGACGCGGGATTCTTTGGCTCCGAAGGCGGGACGCCCCTGAACCAGCCCATCGTGGGCATGACATCGGTGGGGTGACCGAGACTCCACACAGAGCAGTGCGTGCTCCAGCACTTCGACCTCTCGACATAGCGTATGGAATTCCTCTCGGTCTCGACCGCGTCGCCCCCTTGGAGCGAAGTCGCGCACCGGTAGCACCCCTCGTTGCGTTCGAAGCCGTTCTGGCCGAAGCACTTGCGCGCCCACCATGCATGATCAGCTTCTCGGGCGGCCGTGACTCGTCGGCGTTGCTGGCGGCGGCGGCTCGGATAGCCAGGCGGGAGAACCTCGACCTGCCGATCCCTGCGACACTGGTATTCCCCGGGGCGGGTGATTCCAACGAGGACGGGTGGCAGTCATTTGTCCTGCGGCACCTCAAGATTACCGATTGGCTTCGTTTCGAATTTACCGACGAATTGGATGCCGTCGGGCCTGTCGCCACACGGGCGCTCCTGCGCCACGGCCTCCTATGGCCTTTCAACACGCACTTTCACTTACCGATAATCGAACGGGCCAGTGGGGGAACTGTCGTCACCGGATTCGGCGGAGATGAACTTGGACTCAGCCTCTTCGCGGCCAACGCTGAGCGGCTCCTGACCTCCCGAAGGCGACTTCGGTGGCGTGACCTTTTGGTCATTGGCCTGGCCTTATCGCCCCGGCCGGTGAAAGCGCTGGTCTATCGCCGCCGGTCCCGCGCCGACATAGGTGAGCTGCCCTGGCTGACCAGTGCAGGGGCGCGACAGCTGGCGAACGCCTACGGCGCCGAAGAGGGTCGCATGCCCCTCGGATGGGAGGCGAAGCTCAGGAGGACCATTTGGTGCGGCAGATACTTCCGCATCTGCCGGGATAGCTTCAGCGCACTCGGTGCATACCATGACGTCGCCGTGTTCCATCCTTTCGTCGATGGACGCGTCCTTGACGCCCTGGGCCAAGCTGGCGGGTTTGGGGGGATGGGCGATCGTACCGGGCTGATGCGACGCGTTTTCGGTGACCTCCTTCCGGCCGAATTGATCGAACGGAGAACCAAAGGGGGGTTCACGGATCCACTATGGACCGACACGGCGAAGCGATTCGCCAAAGAGTGGTCTGGCGGGGGAGTAGACCCCTCTTTGGTGGATCCCGAAGCGCTGCGCCGACATTGGGCCGGCGAAACTCGGAATCTCGTATCGACAACGCTGCTCCAAGCAGCGTGGCTCCACGATCACGCCGGAGCTGCTCGGGATATCTCCGCTTGATGGTTTGAACCAGAGGTCAATCCGCTCAGCGCCTCGAGAAGTTGCGTCGTCGCACCGTCCATCTGCTCCCAGTCCCGAGGGCGGGCGAAGATGACCATCGGATATTCAAGCAGGTCCAGCAAGCCGTTGGTTATCGTCCCTTCTTTGGTGAGGGCCCGATTGGAAGCAAGCGCAGCCAACCGATTCGACAGTGAAGGCGCCGGCAAGGTCACATCGTCAGCCCAGCCAAGCAGGACCCACCCTCCAAACGGGGTCTCGGAGGGTGCAGGGGGGAGGGTAACCCTCCAGCGCTCTCGCGCACCAACTACCCCTAAATACGCTCCTGCCTCAAAATGACCCGCAGCGCCCTTCCGAAGGTCGAGACAGCGGGGACCGGTATAGGCCGTGCCCCCGTTCAGAACGAGCAGGTCGTCAGCAAGGATCGGGATGTTGCGCTGGTGGAGGCACATCAACAACGAGCTCTTTCCCATCTCCCTTCCACCCAATACACCCCAGGCCATTCCTTCAAATTCGAAGGACCCGGCATGGAACGGTGCCCTATCCAGCCAATGATTAGCGATCATGCAGGTGGACGAAAGATATGGGTGGATGAGCGCGGCTGGAGAAGGGGCGTTTCGGAGGTGGAGAGTCGTACGCGCCGCTCTCCGGTCGATTGAGATATAGCCATCCGGCTGGGTGGCCAGAGCGGCTGTCTCAAGAGACCAGATCATGCCTTCCACTGCGGGATCGCCCTCGGCCAGCTGTTCCCAGCAGATCTCCCACTTCGGCCAACCGATACCAGCATCAAGCAGAAAGGCCCGCTCAAAATCCCCCCCGAGGATACTGCTTTCGATACGCAGGCCATACGCACCACGCATCGGGCTAACATCACCGCTGGGAGTGGCTTTCATGGATTTGAGTGTTTGAGCCGGACGTTGGCTTGTGCTGGTCTCCCGGATGTGGTTAAGTATAGACCGGGAAGAGGGTGCAAGTAGACATCCAGACTTGAAGGAGGAGTTGTACATGGCGCTATATGAGACACCGACAATCACAGAACTCGGATCAGTTCAGGATCTGACTCTGATGCCGATTATTCACAAGAACGCCGGAAGCGGCGACGTCATCGTGATCGCGGGCCAGGCCCCCGACCCGGTGCCTGGCAACGGCCTTTCCTGAGCCCCTAGCCGAGGGCGGGTCATTCGCCCTCGGGTAGGGCTTAACCAGGTCAGTCCACACCAAAGACCCCCTTCCCGATTCTTGGGAACCGGGGAATGAATAACAATGGGCTGGGCCAAATTCGGGTTTTGCCGCGGGTGATCAGGAAAAGACGTAGCATTTTCGTCTCAAGAGCATCGCGTGGGACACATGTAATGAGTGTTACGCGTAGTTCCAGGCGCGGCTCTATTTCGACCCTGGTAAATGACGTAGTCTGTGCTCCGGCGCCTTCGGGTGGCAGCGTGTTGCTTCACGTCCCGAGTGGGACATATCTGAAGCTCGATCCGACTGCGGACCGTATTGTCAATCTGCTTGGGGAGCATGGCGATGTACAAGAGGTCGCACTTACCCTAGCGACCCGTTTTTCGATTTCTGTCGAACAAGCTGAAGCCGATGTCACAGCAGTTGTGGAAACCCTCCGAAATCTGAGGGCTTCTCGCAGCAGCGATGCACGGCGGCCTCCGATCCGAGGTGTGCTCAATGCCTTCCGAGAGTGGCGGGCACTCCCACTGCTACTGCAGGCGGCCGTGATAAAGGTGGTCATCACGGTCGTTGTGCTTGAAACTGCGCTCCGATTGCTTGACCTTCGCAGGCTTGCGGCCCTTATGCGGGTACCTCTGGCCCCCGGGGCATCCGACCTTCCCAACGATCGCGACGACGATACGAGCATCATGTCGCCCAGCGAACGGCGTTCGTATTGGGCCACAGGATGGGTACTCGATCGGTGGATTTTTCCGGGCACATGCCTTCGTCGGGCTCTGATCGCCGGGTATTTTCTGCGCCACCATCAACCGGTGCTTCGGCTAGGACTCATTGGTGACGGGAGCACGACGCACGCCTGGATTGAGGCCAAGGGAATAGCGTTCAATTCCGCCCCAGTAACCGGAATGTTCGCCGTGCCTAATTTTGATGCCGCCACATAGGTTGATGGTCATGGCCGATTCGATTGCTTACTTTGATCAGCTCGGAGGCCTGGTCGATCAGCGTTGGACCGCGAAGGGGCGACGGCCCGAACATTTGGCCGAGGTGGCCGCGAGCGCCTTGGGCGAGGTGCCCGTTCCCGACGACCTAACGCCGGCCTCCATCCTTGGGATGCTGGCGCTCGGAACGGCACTCCCCAAACAGCGATCGTCGGCGGATCAGTTCGGCCAGCCGCCGGCTGTCATGTACAAGAGTCCAGATCTCGAAATTCAAGCGCTCACATGGATGGAGGGCACCACCGCCATTCACCAGCATGGATTCGACGGGGCGTTTCGCGTACTGGCCGGTTCGAGCCTTCATGTGGAGCATGCGTTCGAACAGGCCGAGTCGATGGCGGATGGGCATCTCGTGACAGGGCAGCTGGCCACAGGTGAACCGGAGATCTTGTGGCCAGGCGCTGTTCGTCCCATCGTGGGCGGCTCGGACTTCATCCACGCCCTGTTCCATCTTGAGCGTCCCTCTGTCACCATCGTCGTGCGCAACAAGTCCTCCGAATTGCCATTCCCGCAATATACGTACCGGCTTCCTGGCATCGGGCTCGACGAATTTCACACGGACGACCGCATGCTGATGCGGCTGCGCGCCCTCCATTCATTGCGGCGAATCGATCGTGGGGCTGCGGCCGAGGTCGCACTCGATGTGATTCGGTCTCAGGACTTGTGGACCGGATTCAAAGTGTGTGACTACTGGGCCTATAACGCCGACGACGGCCCCGAACTCCAAGCCATGATTGAGGAGCTTGGTCGCCACGCCGCACCAATGGCCGAGCTCTTGCAGCCGATGTTCGCCGAGGAGATGCGCCGCAGCCGGATTCTGGCCCGCCGGGGGATGCTGAGCGAACAGGATCACCGGCTCTTTCTGGCCCTGATCGTGAACCTGCCCGATCGCCACTCCATCCACGCCGCTGTCGCACAGCTCTATCCCGAAGACGACCCCGACAACGTGATCCTTCGCTGGGTGAAGGAGCTGGCCTCGCCTGCGTATCGGGGAATGTCGGGCCTGAGCCTCGGACCTGAACAGCTCGTGGTGTTGCAAGCCAAATTGGCTGATGGCGGCTCCGACGATGCCCTCGGCGAGGTGGCCAGTCAGTGGAATCCGCCATCCCTGCTGCAGAAGCTCTTCGTCTGAATCCGTATAGCTGTGGGGATGCGCACCTCACAACCTACGAAAAATCACGTCCAGCGTTTCCACGTTGTCGATTCTTGTGTTGTCAGGCCCATAGAGTGGCGTTCCTCGAGCATCTGCAGCGCTTCGAGGTCGCCGTAGCACAACTTCGAATGCACCACTCACTTTGATGTCACCAAATCGGAAGTTGCTGTGCTCAATGACCAGGTAGCCACCGACCTTGACGCAACGCGCCAAGTCCGCTGCCGTGGGCTCGAACGCAAAAAAGGAGAGCCGATGCCCGCAAGATGGCGCCTGCTGTGCGCCGAGGTCGCCGTGGCGGAGAACAGCCATGCAGAGGACGACATCGTAGGAGGCCGATGCCTCAGTGGTGGTACTGCCGGCCTGGCGGAACGACATGCGATCGTCTCGTGAGCGGCGCTGCCTGCGCCGACAGGCTCGTACGTTCCCCGCGCTGATGTCGATGCCCGTAATCGACGCTGACGGAAAATATTGCCGGAGGGTGAAGACTTCGTCCCCGACCGAGCAACCAAAGGACAGCAACCGAACATCTGGGCCGTCGCGTAGCTGCTCCTGAAGAAAGCGGAACAGCTCGGGGTATCGGTCGAGCGAGGTATCGTTGTGCGGCTGGAAGAGGTTGTGGGGCCGACGCAGTCGGAGGTACCACGACCTGCGAACCCGCGGAACGACGATAACGTCTCGCACCAGGCGACCGGCTCCGAAGACCCTTGCCGGAGTGCGCATCGCGTGATGGTAGCTCCCGAGCGCCGGATCCGACCGTAGCTTGGATGAGGCATCAGTGAGTCAACGGCCATCACTCCCGGGGCGTCGCGCGGTTACCGCCGCTGACCCGTCAGTTCATGCTCGGGCGAGCCGTGAGCGCTCTCGGTTTCCACTCGTGCCGTGCTCCGCTGTCCTGTCGCGAGAAGACCAGATTGATACCGAAAGAGGTCCGTTGCGCACTCCAGGCACAAGCGACCGTACGCAGCTACTGAATGTGAACGTTTTCGGCGCCTTCGACCAACCTTGCCTACGACGCCACGCCAGCCGCACCGATGACATACCCCATGTCGCCGATCATGGCTCCGGGTCGCTCTGTTCGCAGGGTCGCTCATCACACTCCCTTCGAGGGATGTCTTCCGGATTCCGCACCCCCCTGAATCGTATCCATATAACTCCGATCATTATAGTCGTATTTTGCCCCGAGTGAGTTCACCCCACTGAAGCATTCGGCCGCTACGCTCAATCCCAGATTGGGAAAGTCGTAGCTGAGCTTGAGGGGCGGAGAGTTCGTACTTTCCGATGTGCAGCTCCGGAATTTTCGTGGCGGCATGATTCCGAGTAAGATCTCCAAAAAACAGGAGACGCGTTTTGCCTGTCCAGGGGCCCAAATGACGAGTGCGGCACCCGAACCGGCCGACGACGACCACGTCGCCGCCAATTTGATCGCGTCGCTCGCCGGCGAGCGTCTGCTCGCGCTCCGGTCTTCCGGCCTGGCGGGGACCCACCTCAAGGATGCGGGGGATCGTTCCTCTCACATGCTCATCATGGAAGAGCTGGTCCAGCGATTTCCCGATGACGGCGTACTGTCCGAGGAGGGTATCGACGGTGTGGCTTGCGTGGATCGGCGTCGGGTATGGATCATCGACCCTCTTGACGGCACGTGCGAGTTCACCCTCGGAACCGGCGGGCCATTGTCCTCACTGAGCGAGCTCGACAGGCCTCCTCGGGTCCTGGTCAGCCGTACTCGCCCGACAGAGCACGCCCTTCTCCTTGCCGAGCGCTTGGGGGGTGAGCTGATACCGATGGGCTCAGCGGGAGCAAAAGCAATGGCCGTTGTGCTCGGAGAAGCCGATGTCTACGCCCATTCGGGCGGACAGTACGAGTGGGACACGGCTGCCCCGGTGGCAGTCGCAGCCAGTGCGGGGCTCCACGTATCGCGACTTGACGGCTCCCCCCTGGAGTACAACAGACCGGATCCGTGGTCTCCGGACGTTCTGGTGTGCCGCCCCGAACTGGCCGCAGACGTGATCGCTATTCGTCGAGCGGCCTGAGCGATATGAAACAGTTGACGCACCTGGAATCACTCGAGGCCGAGAGCATTCAGATCATGCGGGAAGCAGTCTCGGAGAGCGAGCGCCCCGTGATGCTCTACTCGGTGGGCAAGGACAGCGCCGTCATGTTGCACCTCGCAATGAAGGCGTTCTATCCCTCGAAGCCACCGTTTCCCCTTCTGCATGTGGACACGACATGGAAGTTTCGGGCTATGTACGAGTTCCGAGACAAGCTGGTGGCAGATCTCGGCGTGGACTTGCTCGTCTACCAGAATCCCGAATGTCTGAAGCTCGGCATCAATCCCTTCACCCACGGCTCGGCGATGCACACCGACATGTGGAAGACAGAAGGCCTGAAACAAGCGCTCGATCACTACGGTTTCGACGCCGCATTCGGGGGTGCCCGACGGGACGAAGAGAAGTCGCGTGCCAAAGAGCGGGTGTTCTCGATCCGCTCCGCTCAGCACCGATGGGATCCCAAACAGCAACGGCCGGAACTGTGGCGACTCTTCAACGTGCGTCGAAGCCCGGGGGAGAGCATCCGTGTGTTCCCCCTCTCGAATTGGACGGAGTTGGACGTCTGGCAGTACATCCACCGTGAGAATATCCCTATCGTACCGTTGTACTTCGCGGCGATGCGTCCCGTCGTACAGCGAAACGGGGTCCTCATCATGGTGGACGACGACCGGATGCCTCTCAATCCGGGAGAGGTTCCGATCGAAAAGAGCGTGCGTTTTCGCACCCTCGGCTGCTACCCACTCACCGGCGCCATCGAGAGCAAGGCCAACACCCTGACCGGAATTATCCAGGAGATGCTCCTCACCGCCAGCTCCGAACGCCAGGGTCGGGTCATCGATCATGACTCGAGCTCGTCGATGGAGAAGAAGAAGGAAGAAGGGTACTTCTGATGGCACATAACGCCAATGACCTCTTGGTCTCCGACGTTGACGCGTATCTGCAAATGCACGAGCGCAAGACATTGCTTCGTTTCATTACGTGCGGAAGCGTGGATGACGGAAAGAGCACCCTTATCGGTCGGCTCCTGTACGACTCGAAATTGATATTTGAAGATCACCTGGCTGCCCTCGAGGCTGACTCGAAGAAGGTCGGCACGCAGGGAGGTGAACTCGACTTCGCACTGTTGGTTGACGGTCTGGCTGCCGAACGCGAACAGGGGATCACTATCGACGTCGCCTACCGGTTCTTTTCTACGGAGAGACGGAAATTTATCGTCGCCGATACCCCCGGTCACGAGCAGTACACGCGTAACATGGTGACCGGTGCATCAACCGCTGACCTGGCGGTGATCCTCGTCGACGCCCGCCAGGGCGTCCTCACGCAGACCCGCCGCCATAGCTTCCTCGTCTCTCTGTTGGGCATCCGACACATCGTGCTCGCTGTGAACAAGCTTGACCTGGTCGACTATTCACAGGAGATCTTCGACCGTACCGAAGAGGATTACCGGAGATTCGCCTCGGAAATCGGACTCGATGACATTGTCTGTATTCCTCTATCCGCCCTGCGAGGCGACAACGTCACCGAGCCGAGCGTGCACACACCTTGGTACGGGGGTCCGACGCTCATCGAGCACCTCGAAACCGTGGAGATCGAGAGCAGTCTCCAAAGCGGACCATTCCGCATGCCTGTGCAGTGGGTCAATCGACCCGATCTCGATTTCCGCGGTTTCTCGGGAATGATCGTCGGCGGTTCCGTCGCTCCGGGAGACAGGGTCAAAGTGCTCCCATCGGGCCGCGAAAGCACGGTGGCGCGACTGGTGAGCGCAGATGGCGATCTCGACGAAGCGGTCGCGGGGCAATCGATCACGGTAACGCTGACGGACGAAGTCGATGTAAGCCGAGGCGACGTGCTTGCCACGGCATCGGCCCTCCCTGGAGTAGCAGACCAGTTCGAAGCGCACATTATCTGGATGGGGGAGCAGGAGATGCTTCCAGGACGGACCTACCCACTCAAGATCGGTGCCCGCACGGTTGGCGCGACATTGGCGCAGCCGAAGTACAAGGTGAACGTCAACACCCTTGAACACGTTGCGGCCAAGACGCTCGAGCTCAACGAGATAGGGGTTTGCAACATCAACCTGGATCGCCCTGTGCCCTTTGATCCATATGAGATGAATCGTGACATGGGCGGGTTCATTCTGATCGATCGATTCACCAATGCCACCGTGGCCGCGGGACTTCTTCACTTTGCGCTGCGACGCGCCGACAACGTCCATTGGCAGGCCATTGAGGTCAACAAGGACGCCCATGCCGCCCTCAAGAACCAAAAACCATGCGTTGTCTGGTTCACCGGGATCTCGGGCGCCGGAAAATCCACCATCGCCAACATCGTCGAGCGAAAGCTTCATGAAAGAGGCCGGCACACGTACTTGCTCGACGGGGACAATGTGCGACACGGTCTGAACAAGGACCTGGGCTTCACGGACGCCGACCGTGTCGAGAATATCCGGCGCGTCACCGAGGTCGTGAGCCTCATGGTTGATGCTGGTTTGATCGTGCTGGTGTCGTTCATCTCGCCGTTCAAGGCCGAGCGGCGTATGGCACGCGAGCATGTCGAAGAAGGGGAATTCGTAGAGGTCTTTGTCGATACGGCGGTGGCGGTTGCCGAAGCACGCGACGAAAAGGGTCTCTATCGCAAGGCCCGGCGAGGGGAGCTCACCAACTTCACCGGAATTGACTCGATCTACGAGACTCCGGAGAACCCCGATATTCACGTAGATACGAGCCAAATTGTCCCGGAACGAGCGGCAGACATGATCATCGACCATCTCCGGTTGGCCGGTGTCCTCGGCGAATAGTCAGATCGGGGAATCTTGCATGTAGATCCGTACATCGTCATTGGCAGCTCTGTGGTGGGATTTCTGGTCGGACTCACGGGCGCGGGTGGCGGAGCCCTGATGACCCCGATGCTCATTCTGCTGTTCGGCATCAAACCCTCGACCGCCATTTCGAGCGATCTTGTCGCGGCTGTAGTGATGCGCCCAATCGGCGCGGTGGTTCATCTTCACAAGGGCACCGTAAACTTGCCGTTGGTCGGGTGGCTCTGTCTCGGTTCAGTGCCGATGGCTTTTTTCGGCGCATACGTGCTGAATCTCATTGGCGACTCCGCGTCAGCGGAGGTGAATATCGAGGTCGCCCTTGGAGCAGCTCTTCTCCTGGGTGCCGCAGCGATGATCCTTCGTTTCGGTCTGGATCGCCGTTATGGGAACACTCGCCAAGGCGTCGTCAAGGGGGTGGTAGTCAGGCCGGTCCGCACCGTGATGATCGGAATGATTGGTGGGCTCATCGTCGGCATGACGTCGGTCGGCTCGGGTTCACTCATGATCGTCATGTTGCTCTTCCTCTACCCCATGCTCGGAGCGAACCAGCTTGTGGGTACTGACCTCACGCAAGCCGTGCCTTTGACCGCCGCAGCCGCGCTCGGGTCGTTGGCATTCGGGCACGTCGAATTCGGAGTAACTCTCTCACTCATAATCGGGAGCGTGCCTGCGGTACTGATCGGCTCTCTCGTGTCATCTCGGGCGCCCGATCGTTACGTCAGGCCGGCGATCACGTTTGTCATCTTAGCCTCAGGATTGAAGTATGTCGGCGTAGGCACCACGGCTCTGGGGTGGATCCTTTGCGGGGTACTGCTCAGTGCAGCTGTCGCCTGGCTGGCGTACGTCAAGCCGTGGCAAAACGGTGCATCGTTGCCCTTGGACGACGACGTTGGCACCCTCCGAGCGCCGCTGGAAGGAAGACCCGACTAGCTATAATGAACAACCCGGTTGGTGACTCGGCTGATCGGTGACGCACCACCGAGAGCAGAGTGGCTGCTGTGATGATGGTAGAGATGGAAGAAGGCCACAAAGGCTTCTCTTCGTTCTCCCACTGATGTGCAGGGTCTCCTATGGGCCCACTCTTCGAGCTTGGTGCGGTTGAACCGCTCAATTTTCTATGACGCCAAGGTCCCCGGTAGCGCAGCCCCCGGGTCCGGTCGAGAGGCCGGGGTCGAAGCGGGGTCGAAGCGGGGCCGAGCAACTGGCCGGTCCGTAGCATGAAGCGAAGCCTGCAGCGTCGTCAAGGTTTCCCGCCTTCGGCGGGCAAGAGGGTGCCGAGCCTGTGTGAATCTGGCGAAGGCCATGGAAGCCACCTGGGATCTTGGAGCGGGTGGTGATGGACCCTCCGGCGTAGGGGGGGAGTGGAACGGTCAGAAGGGTGGCGAGGGAACCGGAGAGGCCCTACTCGGCCCCGAACCTGCGGGGATCGGGAGCGCGCTTGCCTATACCGGTGACCCCGGGAAATGGTCGGAACCGGTGACCCCAGGAAATGGCCGGCAGCCGAGAGGGAGTCGGAGGGGGTCGCAGTAGTGATGACGGGCAGGACAACACAACCTGCTCCGAGCGAAGGACCCCTGCTTCATTGGTGCACGACAATGTTGGGAGGAACGCTGATGAGTGCCGAGAACTCGACGGCCTTGATCCCGTTCGAGCCCTCTATCGGCGAGCTGGCTGCCCTCGGCCTTTATTTCCCCGGCGGTGGACGGTCCCCCGCCTCCTCTCAGAGGATCAACTTGACGACTATCCGGTCCTTTCGACAACCACCGCCGGCTCAAGGAGTTGATCGCTGAACTTGAGGGATTCAGCCTTGTCATCGTGGACAACGATCCCGCTCGAAGCGCTGAGATGTGGGCGCCGCCCGCGTCACTTGTGGGCGCGCCCGGGATCAGTTTGGGGAGTCCCAGCTCACGTGCAAACGTGAGTACCTCACCAAGGACGTTGGCTGCCACGCAGATCCGCGGCCAATGGGGACTTGGGGCGGCTGGACTCAAGAGATTGGGACTTCCGGTCCTACTGCCCGACCCTAAAAGCAGCTAAAATGGTGCGAGAATTTGGGTCCTGGAGGGCGTATGCGAAGAAGATGGCCTGTGCCGAAGTCAGACACAGAACGACGAGATGTTGATTCGGGTGCTAGCGCCAGCGGTCTGAAAGTTCTTGCGTCCGGCGCTGCGCAGGCTGCCGTCGCCGACCCAGCCGCTCAGCAGATGTTCGGCAGCCTCGAATCCATGTTCCAGGAGATCTCGTTCGGTGATGCGAGCGACCGTAAGGAGCGTCCGGGCGAGCCGATCGGCAAGTACGACGACCTTTGGCAACTGTCTTTGTCCGATCCCTTGACGGGTCTTGCGAACCGCATGTTGCTGCTAGACCGGTTGACCAGGGAGCTAATCCGCCGCCAACGGCATGGGGGTTGCGTCATCGTATCCCATATTGACCTGGACAATCTCAAGGACATTAACGACGAAATCGGGTACAGCTCGGGGAATGAGGTTCTGCGCGGGATGTCGAGGCGGCTCACCGCGATGCTCCGCAGCGAGGACACCGTGAGCCGTGTGAGCGAGACCGAATTGGTCGCAGTGATGACCATTGCAGACGAGCAGTACGTCGGTCCCCTGATGGAGAGAGTCCGGGCCGTCCTCGATGATCCGATTTCGGTCACGGGTCGAAACGTGCGTGTGGAAACGACCCTAGGGACGGTTACGGCGCGCCATTCCGAGTCAGCAGAGCAAGTCCTGGCGCGGGCCGGGCAGGCGGCGTAACACCACGCCTTCTTTTCGGGGGACCATGGCTGTGTAAATCTCCGGATCGGGCGCAGCAGGCCTCTCACCAGGAGAGACGGGGCAGTGTCCCCCAAAGCGGTAGGGTTGAAGTGGGTCCTGGGGTCCACCCATAAGGGGGTCCAGCGGCGCGTGTTGCTGTCCGAAGGCACCAAAGGAGGACACACTGATGGGCCTTGACAGAATGTCCTGTCCGAGTTGCTCGCCGCCTTCCAACCGGGCGAAGGGCTCGATCTGATCCGAGAATCCGTCCGCCCGGTCTGCCAGGAGCTGACCGCAGAGCGCTCGGCCGAGCCCGACGGGCACCGCTCTCGAGTGCTCACCACCAAGGCCGGCGAGGCGGACCTGGCCATTCCCAAGCTCCGTCGTGGGGGCTTCTTGCGCTCCATCCTCGAGCCCCAGCGCCGCATCGACCAGGCGCTCTACGCCGTCGTCATGGAGGCCTACGTCCATGGGGTCTCGACCCGCTCGGTCGACGAGCTGGTCGAAGCCATGGGTTCGTGGTCGGGATCTCAAAGTCCGAGGTCAGCCGCATCTGTCGCGGCCTCGACGAGATGGTGGAGGCCTTCGGGGAGCGCCGGCTCGACCGGGTGCGCTTCTCCCACATCTGGCTGGATGGCACCTACCTGACCGAGAAGAACGGCACCCCCCTGGTTGGACCATGGCCGGAGCCAACCGCAATGACTGCGTGCTGCGGAACCGCTGGACACCGGACCTGGCGCCTATCCGCTGACGTTCTTCTTAGAGATGGTCGTAGCGACCTGGTACGTTCCGTAGCACCGGCGTGAAACCTTGCGAATTGGGGATTATGGCCCTAGTTGGTCACGCGTTGTTTGATTAGACCTAACTTGTGTCGATGTACAGTGAGCTTCTGAGCGATCTCTGTCTAAGCTCAGATGCCGATGAGGTTGCGCCCTCGAAGGAAGAACTGGTGGCGGACCTGCAGCAGTGCCGACTCCGACTCCATCGCCGCACCGCCATGCACAGGCACGTGGTGGCCGAGGATCTGGCGCGGGAGCTCGACCATGACCGGATCCTCTTGTCGCTGTGTGCCGCCATGTCGATCGACCACGATCCGGCGCGCTTCGTCAATCCGATCGCCGAGCGTGAGCGGCTGGAAGAGCTGCTGCGAGCTCGGGGTGTCGAGTTCGATCCGCTGTAGAACTGACCGCGGCGGTCCCGCTAGAGGTCGCGGGGAAGTACGACCTTGGGATTCATAGACCGGCGCTCAGCCAGAATGGCCGCGTAGACACCGGCCTCCGTACGACGCTGCATCCCCAGTTTGGAGAGAAGGCTCGAGACATAGTTCTTCACGGTCTTCTCGGCCAGGAAGATCTCTTCGGCAATCTGGCGATTGGAGCGACCCTGCGCGATCAGATCGAGTACCCGGCGCTCTTGGGGCGACAGGCTGGAGAGCCTGGCCTCGGTTTTTTGGCTCTTGCGCAAGCGGTCGAAGATGTCGTTCGAGAGGGTGGCATCGATCAGAGATGCCCCCTGGCTCACCCGGCGGATGTCACCGATGAGGTCGCTTCCCCCGATCTCCTTGAGGACGTAGCCAGCGGCGCCCGCCATGATGGCGGAGAAAAGAGCCTCGTCGTCGGCATAGGACGTCAACATGAGACAGGCGATATCGGGATAGAGCGATCGAATCTCACGGCAGACTTCGATCCCACTCCCATCCGGGAGCCGCACATCGAGAATTGCCACGTCGGGCTGCAGCGCACCAATTTGCTCCAACCCGTGTTGCGCGGTGGCGGCCTGCCCTACGACGTCCATGTCCTCTTCACATTCGAGAAGCGTCTGTAGCCCGGTCCGGACCAACTCGTGGTCATCGAGCACGAAGATGCGGATCGTCATTGGCTCAATCTTGCCACGGCCTGGGCCTGTGGGAGAAAGCGCGGCGACCAGCGCACCCATTTCGCAACTTTCCGCCCCGATGCAACCGCCCAGTACCCTAGGGGGCGTGACACCACTGGACAAGATCGACGACCCGGTAAAGCTGCGCCGGCTCGTTCAAGCGATGCTCATGATGGAGGGTGAGCTCAGCCTTCCCATCGTGCTTCGCCATTTGGTCTCGGAAGCATGCTCACTTGTCGACGCCCGTTACGGTGCCCTCGGCGTGCTGAGCGAAAACGGCACGACCCTGGATCAGTTCCTCACGGTGGGCCTCGAGCCCGACGAGGAGTTCGCCATCGGCCCCCGCCCTCGAGGTCGCGGCGTTCTCGGAACATTGATCATCGAGGCGAAGCCATTGAGGTTGGCCAACCTCTCGCACAGCCCCGACAGCTTCGGCTTCCCGAGTGGACACCCGATCATGACGTCGTTTCTCGGTGTACCCGTGCGGGTACGAGGCGAGGTGTACGGCAACCTCTATCTCACGGACAAGCACGGCGCGCCGGAGTTCACCGAGGAAGATGAGGCGACCGCGGTGACGCTGGCCATGGCTGCCGGTATCGCCATCGAGAACGCGCGCCTGCACGGCGTGGCGCGCGACCACACGCTCACTGAAGATCGTGATCGCATCGCACGAGACCTGCACGACACCGTGATTCAGCGGCTCTTTGCCGTGGGCCTGTCGTTGCAGGGGACGGCTCGACTCGTCGATCGACCTGAAGTAGCCAGCAGGATCGGTGACGCCATCAACAAGCTCGACGAGACCATCCGCCACCTGAGGACTGCGATCTTCAACCTTGAAATGACCATCAATCAGGATGGTTTCCGCCGCATGGTCTTCGACCTGCTGCACGAACTCACCCCGGTCATCGGGGCGGTGCCGCACGTCACGTTTACGGGGTTGGTCGATACGGCGGTCTCGGGATCGGTGGCCGATCACGCCTTGGCGACGCTGCGTGAGGCACTGACCAATGTCGGTCGGCATGCCGCGGCCACCCATGTCGCGGTGACGGTCGCAGCGGGAGACGAACTCCGCTTGGTCGTGGTCGATGACGGGCGAGGCATGGCAGACGCCGGGGCAGATGGCCGGGGCCTGAAGAACATGCGTACCCGGGCGGAGCGCCTGGGGGGAAATCTGGAGTTGGGCACATCGAGGGAGGGCGGGACCCGCCTCATATGGAGCATTCCGCTCACCCTGATCGAGAATTCACCATCGGCGCGTAGGGATTGAGAATTGAACAAGCGACCCGGCCGGGTCGCTTGTTCATGGAAACCCCCCTTACCGACACCCGGAAGCACCCGGGTGAAATGGCGGCCGCTGCCGCCGTGAGACCTATGCCGCTTGACGACGACGGCGGCTGTACCGCACCAGCACGGTTCCGGCGCCCAGAGCGCCAACGCTGATGATGACGAGCTCGCTCAGGTCCGCTCCCGTAAAGGCCAAGCCGCCGGTCGATGAAGCGGCGGAGGCCGGTGTCGTGACGGCGGCTCCCGACCCGCTGCCACTCGTCGTGGGTAGGCCGGTGGTCGGGGCAGTGCAACCGGGGTAGCAAGTGCTTGTGCCGGTCGCTCCCGCAGTGCTCGTGACCATGGTCGCGACCGGAATCGACAAGAGGGCGCCCATTCCAACTCCCAAGGCCACCTTCTTGGCCTTGTTCTGCAGTCCTTTGCGCAAGTTCATCATTCGTTCCCCTCGGTAGGTCGGGTCCTGAGTCCTCGGTGGAGGCTAGTCCCCGGTGCGAACCGGATAGGCCATCCTCGAACAGCTCTTGTAATTGTATCTCCCAGCATGTGGACGACGTCGGCAATCACTCGAAGTTGATCACCAGTCCACTCCCTTCATTGTTACGTGTACGAGGGGCTGGGGCTAGGGTCAAAGGTCCCTTTCGTGACCTGGGCTTTTAGCTGATACTCGGCCTGAATCACCACGTTATGGAGTGGGTGGACCCGTCGGAGAACGACTTGCCATCGACGCTCCACATCACGGGGGGATTCGGCCACTGGGAACGACGTTGAGCTGGCCGTGCGCCCGGGGTATGGAGAAGTGAAAGGTGAAACGTCGTGTTGCCCCCGGCAGGAGGTCGACGTCGACGCCGACCAGGAGCGTCGGTCCCTCTTGCCCGTCGACCACAGCCGATTCGCCAGGGGCGAGCGCGAGGTTGCGGGCATCGTCCGGCAGGTTCGCCGTCACGATGCCCACGTACTCTCCGTACGTCGTTCCGAGCCCGGGGTACGGTCCGGCGATGAAGGGCGACTGTCCTGACGGGGTGGGATTGGCGACGGTAACGGTGAGGGTCGCAGCGGTCTGGCTTCCGTGGGGTACGAGGTGGAGCGCGGTGCTGACGGTCACGTACTGATCCAACTTGTTGCCGCCACGGTTGATGACGTTCGCCGCCCGGGAGTCCGGAGTCAGTTGGCCCGACACTCCCGTGGAGCGCCAGATGGCTTCGGTGCTCGGGTCCGATGACCACAGCATCAGGTGTCTCCCCGACGTGGCGGCGGATAACGCGTCGACCATCGCGTGGAGATCGAGGGGTTGGGTTTCCAGCGCCTTCATGACGGCACTGGCAAGAGAGCCCAGCTCGTCGACCCGGGCTGCATCGTCGTGACTGTTGTAATCCTCCCCGACGTACTGGTCGTGCAGGAGCAACTGGTCCACGTTGCTCGTCGACACCACCGTACCGCTGGCCGTTGTGACGGGCCCGGTGACGGTGAGCAGTTCCTGGAGGCCGGTCACATCCAACGCCATGACACCGTTGACCTGCTGGCCCGTGTCCGCCTTCCACATCCGGGCGGCCAGCGCGCCGTTGACGTCGAACTGAGGCGTGAGCCCCAGGTTCCGCCAGTCCACTCCGGGCAGGAGCCAACCCCAACGAGCCTCGAGGTCGCCGCCGACGGCAACCGCCCCGACCGGCAGGGTAAGCGCATACGTCTGCGTCAAGCTCGAGAGCTGAAGTTGGCCATCATGTGTGGTCACCGATCCGGCTTCGAGGAAAGACCCCGATCCCGATCGCATTTCTGCATTATTGGCGGTGAGCAGTAGATAGTTCTGTGGACCCTGCAAAATGGTGGCGGTAACAGAGGCGGCCGCGGTGGTGCGAGCGAGCGTGGTCTGCACCTGGCTGAGTTCGGTTGAGAACTTGTTCCGTTCCCGGGCCAGTGGCCCGACGAGAGCATTCGAAGGTCCCAGGTCGACATGGTTCAACGCGGCTTGGGTGGTCGATGCCAGGTGCGCCAACCGCTTGAGGGTTGTTATCCGCTCCGGGCCGGCGTCGTGTGGCAGTTCGAGCAGCGACTTCGACGCTATGACTGCACTCACCCCGGTTCGGGAGACACCCCCCCGCCGCCGCCAGGTCTTGCGCCGACCGGAGCTGCCGTCCCAGGACCGGGAGCACGTCGACCGGCCATAACAAAGGAGAGGACAGGAGGCTGTGGGCAGAGGTGAAGTCCGCCTCAGCCGACCGCAGCGGGGTCAGCGGCGCCCCAGAGAGCAAACCATCGGCCGAGAGGGTGCTCCGAGCCGCCTGGACCTGGGACGCACCTTGCCGTAAGTGCACATGGCCGCCACGACCGCGTCGAATGCCGATGCCGCCACCCATACCACGAAGAGGGCGAGGACCAAGCCGACGATGGTGCGAGGGCGTCTCCAGAACCGCCGACCCGAGGGGCGATCCGCGTCCGAGGGTAGCCTCCGCCCACGGCGGCGGTGTGGATCTGCCCGTCCGAACGGCGTGGTGGCGGCGGGGTTGGGCCGGATCCCTAGCGAGCCAGCCCAGCTGCTGGAGGGTCTGGCCACACGAGCACGGAAAGACGATCCACGAGGTTGGACAAGGTCGCCGCCATCCGCCGGTAGCCTGCGTCGGGCCCACCGTAGGGATCGATGACGTCGTCCGCGGGAAGGGCTCCGATCATGTCCTCCTTTCGTCGACCCTGGTGCACGCACTCGATCCATTCAGGGATCGAGTGCGCGGTCAGGCGGGGTCCCACGATCTCGGCTCGCCGCACCAGCTCGGGCAATGTGAAGATCCGTGGCCAGATGTCTGGGAGCTCTATGACCAGCTCACGGAGATGCTGGCGGGTCATCGTGACGGCGACGTCGGCTTTGGATAACTCCTCGATGGAGAGCTGCGCACTCCGGTGGCGAGAAAGATCTACTCCAAAGGTGGCGGCCGCTTCCACCACCTGAGGTGGAGCTTCGCGCCCTCCCGGCAGGAGGCCGAAGGACAGGATCTCGATGGGGGCGCGCGCCGACCTGGCGCGGAGGGCGAGCAGCCCGGCAGCGGTTGGAGACCGGCAGATATTGGCGGTGCAGATGAGGAGGAATCGGATGCCGTGCAAATTACAGAACATTCGGTCGGCGTCGCGCCGCGGTTCGGGCCCCCCTGGATGGCCGGGCCAGCTGTTCTTCTGGTGGGATTCGGCGAGGACGAGCGGGCTGGGGCTGCCGGGACACCCATTACGACACGATTGGGACTTTAGACCCTAGTGACAATCGCCGAATGGGTCGTTTGACCCAAAGATATCTGGGATCATTTCTATGATGATGGCGAGAGGGAATGTGAGTTGCTCTCAAGTTGCGAGCAACGTGCCTGTGATGCATCGAACCTCTCGAGCCAGGGACCCTCGGGAGCGGAGAACTCATAGGTGGCAGAAAGCCCTACGCCTGCTGTAGAAGGAGGGAGTTGGAGATGCGGGTTCCAAAGTGGGGACTTCGGCAGCGTTTCATGGCCGGGTCCCCCCGAATGTGGCTCGACTCGGGGCCGGGAGCAGTGCCGATGTCGCCAGTGATTTCGCCTCGAGCCCGGGTCGCGTGGTCCTCTATGAGTGTGTTCGCCGGTTGGAGCCGGGATCCAGGGGTTCGGCAACTTACAGCAGGAAGTAGGAACCAATGTCCATAGGAGCCGTCACTCTCGGCAGCGAATTCACCCCCTGGTCGCCGCGGGAAGCCAACGGCCAGGCAACAGCCGATGCCGGCGCTGTCGTGGCCCGGCTACGACACACCGCGTCGAGGGGGTCCGTGGTGGCCGGCGGAGACCTGATGGCCCTGGCGATTGTCCTTGTCTGGTTCGTTCCGGACCTGCGCCAGTGGTGGTTGCCGGCCTTCGCGGCCGCCGTGCTGGTGCTCTCCGCCTTGCGAGGCAACTATCAAACGCGCATCACGATGAGCGTGGCGCGGGACATTGGTTCGGTCGTGACCTCTATCGGAGTTCCCCTTGTGGTCCTCGCGGTCCTGTTCCGCCTGGGGAGCCAGGAACGCATCCTGTTCGAGGTTGGTGTTGCCGCAGCGTGCGCCATCTGTCTCGTTCGGACGTGCGTCTACGCCTCAATCAGGGGCATACGCAAGAGGGGAGCCTTCGGGGAACGGACGCTCATCGTCGGGGCAGGTCAGGTCGCAGTCCATTTTGCCGCCACGCTCGACGAGCATCCGGAATACGGTCTGCGGCCAATCGGCTTCCTCGACGACGTCGACGATGAGGAACTTTCACACCCTCTGCTGGGTCGAGTCGATGAGCTTGACGCCGTCCTGAGAGACCACAAGGTGGACCGGGTGGTACTGGCCTTCGGGGTCTCCCGCGAGACCGCTCTGGTCGACGTCCTCCGTGCCTGTGACAACGCCGTGGTGGACATCCACGTCCTGCCGCGATTTTTCGAACTGGGTTTTGGTGCCGTCGGCGACGATGTCGACGTCGTGTGGGGCTACCCCCTCCTGCGACTTCGTCGAGACGCCATGCGCTTGACACCTCGAATCGCCAAGCGGCTCTTCGACCTTTGCGTTGCCGGGCTCATATTGATCCTGTGCTCTCCGGTACTTTGCGCCTTGGCCTTGGCGGTCAAGGTCTCGAGTCGGGGCCCGGTGTACTTTCGCCAGAGCCGTGTGGGCAAGGGTGGAAAATTCGTCGAAGTCCTGAAATTCCGTTCCATGCGGGTCAATAGTGATTCAGACGTCAAATGGGATGTCACCGACGACTCCCGGGTCACCCACATCGGTAGGTTCATGCGTAAGACTTCGCTCGACGAGCTGCCGCAGTTGTGGAATGTCGTGCGCGGGGACATGTCACTTGTCGGGCCACGCCCGGAGCGGCCGTTCTTCGTCGAACAGTTCCAACAAATCGTTCCGCACTATCAGGATCGCCATCGCGTCCCAGCGGGACTGACCGGGCTCGCCCAGGTCAACGGACTGCGTGGCGACACCTCCATTGACGAACGGGCATGGTTCGACAATCACTACATCGACAACTGGTCGATGAGGCACGACCTCGTGATTTTGGCTCGTACGGCTGGCGCCGTCATCAGGCAAGCCCGAGCCGGCAGACCGGTCGCGGTTACCGAACCTGAGCAGCTGGGGGTCACCGCGAAGTAGGCGGTTGCACCTCACCCGTTGGCCTGGCCGAATATCGGGCCCGGACCCGTCCCGGTGGCAATTTGGTGGCAACTGGGTGGCGGCAACGGCTAGAGCTCACAAAAGCAACGTGTGACCTGGTAATTTCGCGACCTTGTTCCCAGTTCGCAATCGTCGGAATGGGCGCATTCGCAAGGAACGGCGCGAAAGGAACGACGAATCCCAACCGTACTGAGAGCAGGCGAGCCCGTCCTTGGAATGGGTGGGGCGTTCCGGCCTGGGCTTCTCGTCCGTCTGGCCAGGGAAGCGATGGCCAGACGGTGAGCGCTGGACTGGTTTCATCGCTTCCCGAGTCAGGTGCCGATCGCAGCCTCCGCGTCCTTGTGGTCTCTCGGTCACGAGTCGTGTGGGGCGCCGAGCGGAGCATCCTTGGTCTCGCTGGTTTGCTCGAGGCCCGGGGAATCGAGCTGACGCTCAGTTCGCCGAGTGAGGGCGATTTTTTCGACGCGTGGGCTTCGACGGGCTTGCCGCACCTCGAACTGGAACTTCCTCCCCATCAGGGACTCAGGAACGACGCGGGAGGTCGCCCGAGCCCCTCGGCACTGGCCCGAGAGATGAGATCCACGTTCGGAGGGGCGCTCCGCGTTGCCCGGGCTTCGAAAAAGATGGACGTGATCCACTCCAACAGCCTGTGGGGCCACCTGGACTGTGCATTGGGTGGTCGACTGGCCCATCGTCCGGTCGTTTTGGAGCTCCACGACCTCGTCCGCCCGGGTGTCGGACGGCGGGTGTTGCAGACGGCGGTAGTCGCCTCCTCGGGAGTAATGGCCATAAGCCGAGCGGTAGCCGATACGGTCGGTGGACACGGCCGTATCACCCAGGCTCGTCTTCACGTCGTACCTCAGGCCGTCGACACGGAGAGATTCCATCCCGGACCTCCCGATCCGGATGTGCGGGCATGCCTCAGCTCGGAGCCCCACCGGCCGATCGTCGGAATCATCGGAAGGATCGATCCCGAGAAAGGCGTCGACCTCGTCGTCGAGGCGGTGGCCTCGCTGGAAGGGTCGGCGGGGACTTGCCACCTCGCCGTCATAGGCGGCCCTGGGCTCGATGGGGGAGCGTACGCGCGGCGGGTCCGGGCGCAAGCCGAGGATCGCCTCGGCGATCGCGTTCGTTTCACGGGTCCCATGGAAAATGTGCCTGATGCACTACGGTCGCTCGACGTGGTGATCAACGCGTCTGCAGCAGAGCCATTTGGGCTGAGTGTGCTCGAAGCGCAGGCCAGCGGGGTGGCGGTGATCGGGACGGCGGCTGGGGGAATTCCCGAGTTCGTCATTGACGGCGAGACCGGCCTGCTCGTGCCCCCTCGCGATGTCTCGTCTCTTTCCCTGGCGCTGAAGCGACTGCTCGAGGACGAGGATTTGCGCAACCGGCTGGGACGCAACGGGCATTCCAGCGCCGCAGCCCGATACGGATTACCGGCTCGGGCGGATGCTGTCGCCGCGATATATCGGTCGGTGGCTCGAGGGCGATAGACGAGACGTGCGGGCAGTCATGATCACCAAATTCCTACCACTACCCGATGATTCGGGCGGACGTCAACGTTCTCTGGCCATTGCCCGGCGCCTGGCGGAACGGACGGATCTCGTGCTGTGCGCGTATGACGACGGATCGGGAGATGATGCGGGTCTTCGCGCCTTGGGAATCGATGTACGAAGCGTGCCATGGGAGGTGACGCCGGCAAGGGTGGCGAAGGGCTTATGGATGACCCACAGTGCATCCGCCGCCAGGTTCTGGAGCTCAGACCTGGCCCAAGTGGTGCGGGAGGCAGCCAGCGAGTCGCCCATCGACCTTCTCCAGGTGGAGTACCAGCAGATGGCGCCCCTCGCCACGGGAATCCCGGCGAAATGCCGGGTCATCGATTTGCACAACGTGGAGTCGTCCCTCATGGCCAGCTATGCCAGAGCCGGTCGAGGATCGTCTGCGGTCTTCTCCCGAGCCGAAGCGGCGGCACTCCGTCGCGTCGAACGCCGCACGCTCGGCGATTTCGATCACGTCCTCGTGGTGAGTCAAAAGGAGAAGGCGCGACTCCCTGACGTCGCCCGCTCCGTGCTCGTCTGTCCGAACGGCCGGGAACCGGCCGGGCTTCTCCCCGCGTCGACAACGCGAACGGTCGCCTTCATTGCCACAATGGGATGGGCGCCGAACGTGGACGCAGCGCGGTGGCTCGGGCGAGAGATCTGGCCGCTCGTCGTGGAGCAAGTGCCCGACGCACATCTGCTCCTTGTCGGAAGAGATCCTTCACCCGATGTCGTGGCCATGGGGGGCTCGCAGATCGAGGTGACGGGTACGGTGGCCGACGTAGCGCCCTACCTGGAGCGTTCCACAGTGGTCGTGGCACCACTGCGCGCCGGAGGAGGGACCCGGCTCAAGATCATGGAAGCCCTCGACGCAGGGCGGCCTGTGGTAGCCACGTCGGTAGGGTGTGACGGACTCGAAGACTTGATCGGCCGGGGGGTCATCCTCGCCGAAACAGCCCAGGAGATGGCAGACGCGGTCGTCGGTTTGCTCAGAGATCCGGTTGGTGCCGCCGATCTGGGGCGTCAGGGTCATGACGCTGTTGTCGCCGAGCACACGTGGGATATCGCGCTGGAGCCACTACTCGCCAGGTTGAGCGCATGACCTCTTCGGTTCAGCGTCCTTCATTGCAGAGGGCTCTCGAGGTGAGTCGGTGACAATCGTCACGCTCGTCATGCTCGGGTGCATCGGAGCAGGAGTCCTCGTTGCGCTCGTCGCACTCTTCGCCCGATGGGAGCGAACACACAGACAGCACTTCGCTCCAATCGGCCTCCTGGCGTTGCTCGTCGTAGAGGCGGCGCTGTACGCAGATTTCAACAACCTGCCTCGCGGATTGTTCCACCCGGGGTCGGGCTCCACCCAGCTTCGGCTGCCGGAGATCTACATCACGCTTGCACTGCTGGGTAGGTTGGTTGCGCGCGGCAAACCGACCCGGATCGGCCTTTCGGCGGCGCTGTGGCTCGCCTTTGGGGTCTGGATGGTGGTTGGCGTGGTCGAAGGCCATCTGTACCACAACCCCTTCTCGCAAAACCTGTACGAAGCCAAGGCGATCGTGTACATCGTAGGAGGCTATGCCCTTGCTGCGGGCGTGCCAGTTCGCCGTTACCTCGACACTCGGGCCTTCTATTGGTTGCGGAACCTCTGCGTGGCCGCAGCGACACTGCTCGACCTCATGACCATGGCTCATGTCACGGTGTCCGTCCACATTCCACTGCTCCCGCTGCAGGGATTCGGTCCGGTCGGCGCGGACACCGCCGTACTTTATGTGGCCATTGGCATCATCTACTTTCTTCGTGAAATGGCGACCGGTCGAGTACGCGCGACCAGTGTCGTTGCGCTCGTTCCGCTATTGGCGAGTGTCCTCCTGGCCCAACAGCGCGCCGTGCTCGTCAATGAGGGGGTGGCGATCGCAGTCCTGCTGATCGTGCTCGGTTTCGTCGGATACGGCCGGGGGGTGGCCAAGCGCTTGAAGGTCCAAATGGGCCAAGTCGTCTTGACACTTCTGGCCGCGGTGGCGATCACGTTGGCGATTCTGGTAACTCCTGCCGCGTTGTATCAAAGACCCGTACAAATACCGTTGGACAGTCAGATCCACCAGCTCTTCCATAGTCAGGGCAAGGCTGAATCGGCGCAGGACCGGATCGATATGGCGAGTTCCGCAGAAAGTCTCATTCCCGAGCATCCCATCATCGGATGGGGTCTGGGAGTGGAATTCCCGTTCTACGAGGCCGGCGTGAGGAAGGTCCAATTGACTCCCTACGCCCACGATATCGTGCTCGATTTGTTGCTGCGCCTCGGGATCATCGGGCTCGTCTTGTACCTGGCCGCGTTGCTCCGGCTGCTGTTCGATGGACTTGGAGTCTGGCGTAAGCATCCTGATCCCGAGGTCGCCGCGTTCGCACTCGCCCTGGTTGCCATCCTGTGCGGACTGTTCGCCGACTCCCTGTTGGAACCTGTGATCGATGAATACCGACTCGCCACCCTGCTCGGTATCACCATGGGCTTCTTGCGCAGCGCGGTCACGTCTCCACGTGGAGAGGTGATGACGGGTGCCGTCCGACAGAGGATTCAAAAGCGCTTGCCGAGCGCCCATTCTTCGAGCGAGCTTGCGGAGATGCAGTGAAGATCGTTGCCTCGGTGCATTCGATGGCTCCAGTCGGAGGGACGGAGCTCAATGTCTTCCAGGTGACCCGAGGCTTGGCGGGGCGCGGCCATTCGATCGATCTTATTGCCGCCCGCGGTGGTGCGTTGGCTGCTGAATACTCGACATTCTGTCGGAGCGTCACGCGATTGCCTGTGCTGGATTTCGCCCGCTCGACGGCGGTTCGGGATCTGGTTCGGATGGTGCCAGCGATAGCTCTCGCTGCGGCGAAAAGACCCGATGTGGTGTATCCGAACCGTTTTTCCGAGATAATTTGGGCAACATCGGCAGGGCGTCTTTCGGGCGCCCCCGTCGTATGTCACCTCCATGAAATTCGCCATCGACGCCCCGGACGGTTTCCCAACGCACATGTCCGGAGGTTCATTGCCGTGTCGGAATCGCTCCGTCGAGAGTGGGTGGCGGTAGGGCTCGATCCGGACCGCATCGACGTCGTCCACAATGGCGTCTCGCTCGAGAGCTACCCCTTTGGTGGAGCAGAAGAACGGGCAACAGCGCGCGCCCTTCTCGGGGTACCGGCCGACGGATTCGTTGCCCTCTACTACGGACGGTTGGACAGGGAGAAGGGCGTTGACGTGCTTCTCGATGCGTGGAATCGCCTGGGTATCGGAAGCGGCGAAGGGAGGCTCTTGCTGGTGGGCTCGCCCAGCATGCATCTCGCCGATGGTGAAGGAGAACTTGCGCGCATGCGTGAGGAGGAGCCACCGGGGTGCATGTGGATTCCCGCCCGCGGAGATGTGGTCACGCCCCTGCATGCCGCCGATGTCGTCGTGGTTCCCTCGGTCTGGGCCGAGCCCTTTGGCCGCGTGGTAATTGAGGCAATGGCGACAGGGCGACCTGCGTTGTCATCACGGGTGGGCGGTATCCCCGAGATCCTCACCGGGAAGTTTGAGAGATTCCTCGTTGAGCCAGGCGACCCCGAGGCTCTGGCCGAAGGATTGCGCCAATTGATGGGTTGGCAGGAGCGGGAGCCTGATTTAGCGAGGGCGTGTCAAAGCTTCGTCCGTGACGAATTCTCGCTTGCGAGGACGGTCGAAGGTATCGAACGGGTTCTAATGACTACTGCTGGGGGGCAGTGATTCGGTAGGCTTTAGCCCGGGTCGCATTCGAAACCCCAGTTGAGACCGAACAGGCCCGACGAAATTACGAAAGAGCTCACACGTGGACCTTAGACAGATACTTAGAACGATTAGGGCCAACCTGGTCGTGGCGGTGGTGGTCTTCGTGATCTGTCTGGGTGCCGGCGTCGGGGGTGCGGTCATCCCGGCGAAGGAATACAAGGCATCCGTAGTGCTGCTGGCCCTCCCTTCTAAGACGTCGAACGATCCGGCGAGCGATGTCACCTCGATCCAGGTGGTGATCCCGCAGCTCGTGGTGGAAGCGGAGAGTCCGGCGGTGGCGACCGCGGCTAAGAGATTGGTGCCGGCATCCTATCGGAACGCATCGGTAACCATCACGTCGACTGGTGATCCCGGTTCGAACTCACTGTCAGTTTCTGCGTCCAGTGCCGACCCTCACGTGGCCAAGGCCTATGCCGACGCGGTCTCGGCGGCACTGATCCCGCTGACCAAGAAGCAGTTGGCCTCGGTGGTTCAGTTGGATCAATTGGGTTCGGCCCTATTGCCGACGAAGCCGAGCAATCCGAGAACGACTGTGCTGGTTGCTTCGTTTGTGTTCGCCGTCATAGCCGCTATCTTCGCTGCGCTGGCGGCGAGTGGGATCCGGAGGCGATTCCGTCAGGTGGACGAGGTGCGTGCCCGCGTCGGGATGCCCGTTCTGGCCGAAGTTCCACGGATCCGTACCGGGATCATGCCGGTCGACATCTTCTGGGGCAGGGATGCGCCCGAAGGCTTGGAAGCATTTCAGGAGCTTCGAAGCAGCCTCCTCTTGATGTTCCCGGGAACATCCCCGGTGTTTGCCGTTACGTCGTGCAGCGAGGGCGAGGGAAAGTCTTCAGTCGCGGCCAATCTGGCCTGGGCCCTTGCTTCTGAGAGTCTTCGGGTCATCGCCGTGGATTGCGATCTTCGAAAGCCGACCTTGAACCAGCTTCTGGGTGTTGAGATCGAGCCTGGCGTGAGCGACCATGCTTCGGGGGGAGTGCAGAGTCTCATTGCCACGACACAGAACCCGTATTTGGAAGTGATTCCGGCAGGAATCCCTGATCGGCACCCGGCTGACATCGTGTCGTCGAGGGTGCCTCAGCTTCTGGCTTCCCTTCGACATCAGGGGGCGGGGGTCGTCATGGATTGCCCCCCGCTGTCCGGAGCAGCCGAGACCATGACGCTGGCGGTCAGCTCTGACGCGGTGGTCGTCGTGGTGGACGCTCGCCGGTTCAATCCCGAGGAACTCCAACAGAGTGTGGCCCGTCTGGAGGCGTCAGGTGCCACCGTGGCCGGCGTTGTGCTCAATCGCGTGCGAAAGGGGACTCACACCCCGTACGGATACGGGTCCTACGGCGCGCGGCCACAGGTAAAAGGATCAAAGTCGGAAAACGGATCAAAGGCCAGGAACGAACCGGCGGTGGACAATGGTTCGAAGCCCGAGGAAACGTGGTCCAGCTCCATGCGAAATCGGTAGTCCCTTGCCACCAAAGATCTGGGTGTGGCGTCGGTCGCGCCAGCCGGATGCTCCGAGGAAGGAGGCGAGCCTTCTTCGGAACGTAGGCACCAATTATCTCGTCACGGTCGTCCTGGTAGTGGCCGGTTTTGTCACGACCCCCCTCCTCACGCACCATCTTGGGATCGTCCGCTATGGAGTGTGGGCACTGCTCGGTTCGTTGATCCCGTATCTCGAGCTCCTGGAGCTCGGGTTCGCGAATGCAACCGTATCCTTCGTCACCAGGCATCTCGAACTCGATGACGATGAGAGAGTTCACGGGACACTCAATACCTCCTTTTTGATTCTCACGGTCCTCGGCGTCATCGCGTTCGTCGTTGTCGTGGTGGTGGCGATCTTCCTTCCCGACCTCATCACTTCCATTCCGAAGAACCTGGTTGATCAGGCGCGTGTCCTCTTGCTCCTCCTGGCTTTCGACATGGCACTCTCCATTCCGATGGATACATTCGGCGGCGCGCTGTGCGCGCTGCAGCGCTATGACCTCCTCAATGTCAGCTTGATTGTGGTCATGGTGGCCCAAGCGTTTGGCTGGTGGATCGTTCTCTCTTTGCACGGGGGCCTGGTGGCGCTGGGTATCGTGACCGTTGCCATCAGCCTGGTCGGTCAGCTCGCCCGGATGCAGATGCTCCGGCATCTCTTGCCCCGATTCAGATTGTCGCTGAGACAATTCGACCGCGGGTTGGTTCGTTCGTTCACCATCACCTCCGGCTGGTATTCGATGGTGCAGGCCTCGGATGCCATCCTCGGAGGGTCCGACGTTCTGATCGTCGGGGCCGCCGCCGGAGTGCGTGCTGCAGCGATCTATTCGGTGGCGCTACGGCTGGGCCAGCTTCCCGTCCGGATCGTCCAGCCTCGTGTCTACCTACTTTTCACTCAGGCAAATCAGTTGGCCGCCCGCGGTGACCGCCAGGGACTCGTAGACGCGACGCAGCGCATCACCCGATTTGTACTCGGCCTGGCTGTTCCTGCTGCGCTCGTCCTCGGGTTCCTTGCCAGCCCGACCATCCGCGCCTGGGTCGGCCCTGAGTATCACGAAGCGGCCGTGGTTATCGTCATCCTCTGCATTGCTGGTTGCATCCAGTCGTGGGCGCTGACTCTCCGAACGGCGGTGAATGGCTGGGGTATGCCGAAAGCCTCAGGCATCGTGTTCGGAATTGAGGCAGTGATCCATGTCGGGCTTGGGATAGTCCTTTCCCGGAGCCACGGCGCCATCGGCATGGCGATCGCGGCGCTTGTCGGTGTCGTCGTGATGGAGGGGACAATCATGCTGCCGGTGGCCTACCGGAAAATCGGAGCGTCGATGGCGTCTGCCGGAGGCAATGCGCTGCGCTCCCTCGCCCTGCCGGCACTCTGCACGGCTGGGGCGGCCTGGGGTGTGGAGCGAGTGCTCCGGCGGTTCGTCGTTGCGAACCAAAAATTGGCCGGACTCTCCCTCGTCGGAGCTTCGGGACTCGGCTTACTGGTGATCTTCTATTTCGTCTTCTATTTCGTCGGTTTGCGTCCAGATGAGCGCGTTCGACTGGTGGCGTGGACGCGTTCCAAACTTCACCGGCCGGTGCTTCTCACTGGTGAGTTACCCTCATACGGCAATGAGCACACCAATGTGACGTCCACCAACGGCGTGAGCGCGGGAGGCGACCCCCGTTCCGATCACCAGGAGCCGGAGTCGCCCCTGTTCGGCGACCTACAGACTGACTTTCCGATCCCGTCCATCGGTTTTGGGACCGAGAAGATCATTGCGACGCCACACTGGTTCGGCCTCCCGAGTCGGCCCTTGTCCGGGTGGATCCATTCGCCCGCCGACAACACGGCGCGGGGCGCGGTCGTCATATGTCCGACCATGGGCCTCGAGGCCGCCTACTCCTATCGTGCGGTCCGCCATTTGGCCGAATTGCTCGCCGAAGCCGGGTTTGTCGCGTTGCGATTCGACTATGACGGCACGGGGGATTCTGCAGGCACCGATCACGACCCCGACCGCGTGCAGGCATGGTTGGAAAGTGTTCGAACCGTGGTTGCGTACGCGCGCGACCTCAACGTCGGGCGCGTTTCAGTGGTGGGCTTGCGTCTCGGGGCCACCTTGGCTGCCGTCGAACTCTCGACAAGTGGTGCAGTCGATGATTTGGTGCTGTGGGACCCGTGTGCTTCGGGGAAGTCCTTTCTGCGGGAGCAAAAGGCGCTGTGGTCCATTCTGCGCAGCGAACGCCTCACCTGGGGCACCATCAAAGAGGGGGATCCATGGGGCCCCAGGAACGAGGAAGGTGCTCACGAAGAAGGGTCAGCGGAGATCCCCGGCTTGGTTCTCGGCGCCCAGACCGCGGCTGATCTCGCCTTGCTGACCATCGCGGACAGTGAGGGTGCGTTAGCGGGCCGGCTACTCCTTCTCGCACGTGCAGACAGGAGGGTCGAGCGTCGCTTGTCCGAGCGTCTGGCGTTGCCCCACCGTGAAACCGACCAGATCGCCGGCCAAGAGGAGCTCTTGTCCGTGAGCGCGACGACGCCGCAAGAAACACTTGACCGGATTGTGGCCTGGATATCCGATCAGGGTGGCCCCCGCGTACCGGTCACGGTGCCCTCGGTCGAGAGCGCGGTCATCGGGCGCACCGCCGGCGGACGTGACATCGTCGAGAGATCCATCAAGCTGGGCCGTGTGGGGCTCTTCGGCATCCTCACCGAGCCGGGGGGATGGTCAGGCAAGAGCGGTGCAACGGTCCTCTTTCTCAACGCCGGTGCCATCAACCATGTTGGTCCTGGTCGACTTTGGACCACATTGGCTCGCCACTGGGCGGGCATGGGGCTACGGTGCCTGCGCTTCGATCTCAGTGGCATCGGGGACAGCCCGACAAGGCCATCTCAGGTGGACCAGAACTCCTTCCCGGTGTGGGGGCTGGCAGACGTCGCAGAGACACGCCTGGCGGTTTCGCCTGAAGATGCGACAAACGTTGTCCTGGTGGGTCTGTGCTCGGGCGCGTACTATTCGATCGAGTCAGCATTGGAGCAACCTGTCAAAGCACTCTTTGGGGTGAATCCGGTGCTCCATTTCTTTCGCGCCACTATGACAGAGAGCGGTAGTTACCGTGCCGATGACCAGCGCGGCGCTCGGGATCGCCGGTCCGGGTCCTCCGTCAGAGGCTGGGCGCGCGCGCTGACGCGATTGGACATCGTACAAAAGATCGTACACGGGCTCCCTGAATCGACCTGGTGGATCTTTAACAGGGTCGCCGTCAAGGAGCCTCCCATCCGGACCTTCCGGGACCTTGTCGCCGAGGGTATCGACGTTCTGGTCGTAACGGGAACCGATGAGACGCGAGCCCTGTATCGCGGCGATCGTCGGGCCTTCCGTTCGCTGGTCTCTTCGGGTCGATTCCGGATGGAACAGGACCCAAACTTGGAACACTCCCTGCTCGAAAGTTCGGGACGCAACCTCGTGGCGAGAGTCCTGACCGAGCAGCTGGAGCGGCTGTACGAGGGGAACGAGCCAGCCGACATCTCACCGGAGCACTCCGCGAGCTGACGTTGTTGTGGAAATGTTGTCCCGAATTGGTTCGGCGATTGCCTGGAGCCTGCAAGACTGAAGGCTCCATCCTCGGCCGGAATCCGGAGAAATTCACGTATGTCTGAGATGAACCATGGTCGATAGGTGGCGTCTCAAAGCCCACGTGCAACGGGTGCTCTCCAGCGTTCCCGGTGGCCATGAGATCTACTACAACCTGCAGCGTCACGTCACGCATAGCCTTCCCATTCCTGATGCGGAGTTACTGCAATCCGTGGACATGGCGTACCGGCACCTTGATGTGCTGAGGAGCCTGGGAAAGGAGCCAGTCACCACTGCCAAATTCTTTGAATTCGGAGGGGGCTGGGACTTGCACGTACCCATCATCTTCTGTGGTTCTGGCGCCATGGATCAGACAGTGGTCGATCTTTCCCGCCTGGTCCGTGTCGACCTCGTCCAGGATTGTCTCGAGCGCCTGGGTGGTCTGTTGAAGGGAGACGCAGCGAACGCGCTCGCAGGCCTCCGGGACGCCCTCCGGGGTGACACAGAATTGTCATCGATCACGAAGCGTCTGGGCATCACGTACGTTGCCCCGGCGGATGCCCGGAACACCGATCTGCCGACAGGCTCGATCGACTACATCACGTCAACATCGACCTTGGAGCACATTCCCCCGGTTGACATCTCACTGATATTGCAAGAATGCCAACGGATTCTGCGAGTTGGCGGAATTGCCAGCATGATTGTCGACTACAGCGATCACTATTCACACTTCGACAAGTCGATCGGACCCTACAACTTTCTGCAATTCTCAGATCGTGAATGGAAGCGCTACAACCCCTCGTTCCACTACCAAAACCGCCTGCGCCACCCGGAACTGGTCGGGCTCATGGAAGCATCCGGATTCGATATCGTCGAAATCAGGGCATTCCCACCGTCCGAGGAGGACGTGCAGGATATTCGTGACTTCCCCCTGGCGGCACCATTCCGAGGAATCCCACCCGAGGAGCTCGCCATCCGGACGGCGCAGATCATTTTGCGCAGAGTATGAACGTGCCGGATCAGCTTCGCCCGTGCGTCACCGTGGTCATTCCGGTGCGGAATGAAGAGAGTTCGATTGCGGAATGTCTGCGTGGAATGCAACGGCAGACGTTCAAGGACATGGAGATTCTGATCGTTGACGGTATGTCGAGTGACGGCACGGTCTCAATCGTCGAGTCTCTCGCCCTCGATGACCCTCGTATCCGCATCATCCAGAACGAGCGGCGAGTTATCCCGGCTGCCTTGAACCTTGGTCTCGCCGAGGCAAAGGGGGAGTTTCTCGTCCGATTCGATGCCCATTCCGTGGCACCCCCCGACTACGTGGAGCGCATTGTTCATCACTTGCGGGGCGGAGAGTATGCGGGCGTTGGTGGCACGAAAATGGCCGTCGGGGGCTCCAGCATCATGAGTCGAGTCATTGCCGCCGCGCTGTCGTCTCGATTCGGAGTCGGCGGGAGCAGTTACCACTACGCCCAGGAAGCGGCGTGCGTTGACCATATTCCGTTCGGTGCGTACGGAGTCGATCTGCTCCGGAAGATGGACGGATGGAATGCGGATCTTCTGGCAAATGAAGATTTCGAATTGGACTATCGCATCGGTGAATCGGGAGGGCTGCTACTCCTCGACCCAACCGTCCGAATCAGTTGGAAGACATCGCAACGACTTCGTGATTTCAGCTATCAGTATCAGAGATACGGGCGCGGCAAGGCTGCCGTGGCGCGTCTGCATCCTCGTTCGTTGAAACTTCGTCACTTGCTTCCCGTAGCCATGTTCGTGACGTTAGGAGCCAGCATCGTCGTCGCTGTTGTTGCCGAAAATGCGTGGTTTCTACTGCTCGATGTTCCGTATCTGATGTTTCTTCTTGGTTCGTTCTCGGATGGTCCATTTCGCGCATCATGCGGGCGTTCCCCGTGGTTGGGTCCGGTTGTGCTCTCTACGATGCATATGAGTTGGGCCTGGGGGTTTTTGTGTGGGATTTGGCGGAAGCCCTCCCGGAGTGCGGCGCGTGACACGTACAAGTGGCGCGACCTGTCGCAACGTATCGCGCAGTGAATACGGCGAATGATCGACGACGCATAGCGTTGAGTACGAAGTGCGGTGCGAGGCCCAAATGGCGCCCCATGGAGCGACGCGCGTCCCGCGCTCTGTGTCAAGTGTGTTGCAACTTCTCTGTGAATCTGATGGCGGAGATTTGGGGCCGAGTTGGTGCCTCAGCCACCGGAGGGCCACGTTGGGTTGTGGAACGGGTGCCAGAAGGTTGCCGTTGTCCGGAATGAGTGAAGAGTCATTGACTCGTAGCCGGCGAGCCGTCAGAGTTTCCGGTAGCAACCGAAAAGGCAAACCCCTCGCGAGAGGGGGACGCAAAGCCACGGGACTCTCTGAGTTAGCCGGGCCGCCGAAATAGCGCTCAGCACGTAGCTATTTTCCCAGCGGCTCCCTTCTTGGAGCTGAGGGGAATGATGAAGAAGATTCGGGAAGTTCGTGAGGCACTGCCAACACGGACACGCAAGAGCCTCGCCCTCCTCGCCGCCACTTCAGCCGCTCTGGCCGCGACGATCAGCATCGGGGCCGTTGCCTCAGCCGCCGGTCCCAACGGGCAGCAACGGCGCCCGGTCAACTTGTCCGCACTTGCCAGGAAGCCGGTCGCCTCGCAGATCGCACCCACAGCGCCGGCTAATCCCACCGCCACCACCCAGCCGGTGAGCCCCGGCAAGACTCCACCCGCAGTTTCACCGCCGACGACCACCACGACGCCGACGACATCTACGCCGGCTGCCCCCGTCGCACCCACCCCCA